>CAZZGS010000146.1:0-5569 GCA_964653845.1 uncultured Bryobacter sp. | reverse complement strand
CGCTAGCGCCGGCGGGGCATTGAAAGAAAATAAGACCTTTTTCTTTGTTCATTACGAAGGACGGAGGCTGCCGCAGAAAGTTGCGGTAAACCGGTTGGTTCCGACTGAAACTTTGAAGCAGGGGCAATTGCGTTTTGCCGATACGGGTGGAGTGGTGAGGAGCTATGACGTTGGGACATTCGACCCGAGAGGGCTGGGGATGTCACCGGTGGTGCGGGATCTGTGGAGCAAGTTGCCGCGCGGCAACAATGCGGGTGCGGGTGATGGCTTGAACACGACAGGGTTTCTTTCAGCGGTAGATGCTAGCGTAGAATCCGATTTTGGAACGGCGCGGCTGGATCATGTATTCAACGACAAATGGCGTGCGAATGTCAGTTATCGCTATGCTTCTCAAGGAGCGAACAATACGAGCCAAGTGGACATTGCGGGTTTTGGCAGTGGTAATACAGCAGGGGTGGGCGCCCCGGCCGCACGCACAAATGCGCAGCCACGGACACTGGGCTTGCAGTTGAGCACGAACTTTCGGCCGAATCTGTTGAACGATTTGACGATTGGAGATGCGCGAAATTTCTGGGCCGACCAAAGGACTGCGCCACGTCCTCAAGTAGGCGGGACCGCTGGTGCATTAGCAGTAGCCGGCAACTTTCTAGATCAAGGGATTGATGTTACCGCTGGAGCGGCGAGGAGCCGGGTTTGGAATAACCACAACTATCAGTTGAGAGATAACGTGTCTTGGGTGAAGGGAAAGCACAATGTGCAATTTGGAGCAGGGTGGCAGCACATCAGAGCTTTCCATCAACGCGACGATAAGATTGTGGGAACGCAATTGACTTCTCTGGTTTACAACCTGAATGCGCGGACGGGAGTGAGCATACCTGCGACGGCGCGGCCCGCAACTTGTGGCGGAGCGGTGACTTCGAATTGCCTGCAATCGGCAGCTGTGGCGCAATGGAACGATCTTTTTGCGGGGGCGCTGGGGATTGTGGATTCAGGGGGAGTGGTGGCAGTGCGGGACTCACAATTGAACCCCTTAGCGCCGTTTACTCCAGTGAGAAGCAGAGTGAATTGGAATTCCGTCGATATCTATTTAAATGATGCATGGCGAGTTACCAATTCTTTTACTGTGACGCTGGGTTTGAACTGGTCGATTCAAAGCCCTCCGAAGGGGGATGATGCCCGGCAGTCTGTACCGGTGGATGCATCGAACAACGAGCGGCTGAGTGCGGACTATGTGTTTGGGAAGAGGCGAGAGGCGGCACAACAAGGGCAAGTGTGGAACCCTCTTTTGACCTGGAAGCCGGTGGGCAGTGGAGGAATAGACAGTGTTTATTCGACACGATGGAGCAATTTGGGGCCGAGGGTTGCGGCCAGTTGGAACCCCACGTTTCGGGAGGGATTGTTAGGCCGGGTATTTGGAGATCGACGAACTGTGTTGCGCGGCGGCTTTAATATCGTTTACGACAGGCTGAACGGTTCGACTAATGCTTTTTTCCCAGCGCTTAGTGTTGGATTTGCGCAAACGCTGACATGCATTGGGCCTCGCCGAACAGGCAATTGTTTGAGTGGTGCGGACCCGAATACGGCATTTCGAGTTGGAGTAGATGGGACAACCATACCGCTTTCGGCTCAGCTTTCAGGGAATAATTTGACGCCGGCCAATGGCTTGTCTGAAACCACGAGCTATGCGGTAGATCCAAAATTGCGACCGGGATTTGGGCGAACTGCGAATTTTACGATACAACGTGAACTGGGCAAGGGCTTTGTGTTGGAGGCTGGCTATGTGGGCCACTTTGGACAAAAGCTTTTACAAAGCGTTGATTTGAATGCAGTGCCTTATTTTATGAAGGACAGCGTCTCGGGACAAAGCTTCGCGCAAGCGTACGATGCAGTGGCTGGGCACCTGCGAAGCGGCGGCGCGGCGGCTAGCGTACCGGTACAGCCGTGGTTTGAGAATCAGTTGCGGGGTGCGCCTTTGTGCACTGCGACGTGCACTGCAGGTTTGGCGGCGGGGCAGAACGCAGCGTTGACTCAAGGGCTGTTAAACACGTTGTTTAACGTGATTAACGCTCAGCGGCCTGCAGGGCCGATTACCAACTACCAGGTAAGTTCACTGTGGATGCGAACGAATGGCGGGACATCGCAATACAATGCGGGCTTTTTGAGTTTGCAGCGGCGATTCGCCAATGGGCTGGCGATGCAGGCAAACTATACGCGGTCCAGGTCTACGGATCAGCACGGATTCAACCAGGAGGCTGAGAGTGTAATTTCCAACGGCTACGATTTCCGGCTTGACAATGCGCTTTCAGCGTTTGACCGGACTCATGTGTTTAATTCGAATCTATTCTATGAATTGCCGTTTGGTAAGGAGAAGGCGAAGCTGCTGCTTGGTGGATGGTATGTCGCCGGGATCTACACGGCGAGTTCGGGGCTGCCAATTACGTTCGTGCAATCCACGAGTGTCTTTGGGGGTGCGCCGCAGATAGGGAGTGTGGCTGGAGGAGCGATCCCGTTGCGCGGTGTAGACGGTACGTCCGTCAATAGTGGGGTGGCGGGATCGAGTGGTGTTGGTAGTGCTGGTAATCCGGCAATCGGGGGGGCGGGCTTGAATCTATTCGCTGATCCGGCTGGGACGTTTCGTGGATTCCGGCCCGTGCAACTGAGTGTCGATGGCAGGAATGGCCGCAATACTCTTCGTGGATTGGCGCGATGGAACCTGGATATGAGCGTCGGGAAGAAGACAAAAATTCGCGAGAGAGTGGGGTTGGTGTTTACGGCGGATTTGATCAATGCGACCAACCGTGTGGAGTTTGTGGATCCAGCTTTGAATTTGCAGCAAGCGGCGAATTTCGGTGTGTTGACGCAGCAGTTTGGAACGCCGCGGGCGGTGCAGTTGAGCTTGCGGCTCGAGTTTTAATTGTGTTGGTTCATTAACCGGCGTGATATGATTCCGGCGGGTTAGATGAATCTTCGTTTGATTTTCGGATTGCTGTTGAAGGTTGCGGGCCGCTTGCCTGGGGCCGAGCTTTGCTGGGGAACGCATTCCATAAAGTTAAGGATTAATACAATGAAACCAGTTGTACTACTGTTGTTGAGCTTCGGCATTCTTGGTGCGCAGGAGGCTCCTCCCGATAAGCCCGGGCGGATCTTTAATACCGTGAAGTTGAAGCTTGCCGCTGGCAAGCAGGTGGTTGGCGGGACGGTGAGCATCCCGAATATTGATACGTACTGCGCGATGGCGAATTCCGGGTACGACTTTACCTGGATCGAGATGCAACATAGCCCGATGACTTATCAGGAAGTCGCCAATATGATTTTGGCATGCAAGGGGTCTTCGGCGATGCCGTTTGTGCGCGTGCCGGATGCGACCGAGGGGGATATTCAGAAGGCTGTGGATATGGGTGCGGCAGGGATCATTATTCCGATGGTGGAGGACTTGCAGAAGGTTCGGAATGCGATCAAGTTTGCGAAGTATCCGCCGGTAGGGAAGCGGAGTCAGGGGGGAGGTAATTACGGGAAGGTTTGGGGTGCGGATTACCGGAAGATTGCAAATGAGAACATCATGATTGTGGCGATGATTGAGTCGCCGGCTGGGGTGAAGTTGGCGGCGGAGATGGCTGCGATTCCGGGTGTCGATGTGGTGTTTGTGGCTAGTACGGATTTGAGTTCGTTTACTGGGCTGCCGCAAGGGGATCCCAAGTATGAAGCGTTGGTGACGAAGGTTAAGGAAGAGGTTTTGAAGGCCGGTAAGAAGGTGGCGGGGCCGGTGGCGTGGAAGGGGACTCGTGAGGGTTATAGCTTTTTCCAGGCGCCGGGTGAGACCACGTTGCTGGTGGAGGGGATCAAGCTGAGTCTGGGCGGGGCTGCTGGTGGTGAGAAGAAGGGTGTTGCGCCGACGGAGGGGTCGGAAAAGCACTAGAGGCTGGGCAGTTCTTTGGCTATGCTGCCGTGCGTGGTTTGTAGCGCTCGACCAATATGTGGTCTGAGTTCTTGAGTGCGGCGGCGAGGTCGAAGGCGCTTTGCATACGGAGCCAGGTGTCTGGTGTGCTTCCGAAAGCCTTGAACAGCCGTATAGCCATTTCTGGTGAGATTCCTGACTTTTCGTTGACGATGTTGTTGAGTGCTTGGCGGGAGACACCCAAAAGTCTTGCGGCGTTTGTGACTGAAAGATCTAGAGGCTCGAGGCAGTCCAATCTAACGATGCGGCCGGGGTGTACGGGGTTTTTCATTGGCATGGCGTTTTCCTGTTAGTGGTAGTCAACCAACTCGACGTCTAGAGCATGACCCGCCCGGAAGCGGAAAACAATTCGCCAGTTTGCGCGAACCGTTACAGCCCAATAGCCCTTGCGGTCTCCCTTTAACGCGTGAAGGCGATAGAGAGGAAGATCGAAAGCTTGAGGCGTGTCCGCCACATCAAGAATTGTAAGAATTCGCTGCACGATATCCAGCAGATCGGGCCTGATTCCTGAAGGGTCGTTGCTTTCGTATAGTTTCCTGAGCCCTTTGTTCTATAGGCTCATGACCATGTCTGGATTTTACAGTGACAATTGTCGGTTGTCAAATCTTAGTCTTGAGTGCAATCAAAGCTGATTTTGCAGAATGCGCAGGAGGAGAGGCGGGTTAATCCTTGACCCAGACAATGCCCATGGGGGTAGTTCGAAAGAGATGCTGGATGTTTTTGGGAGTGGATCGACAAATCCTGGATCTAATTCAAATCCTTTGCCGAACGGCAACGATCTGGCTGCGCGTCGGAATCGCAAAAGTTAGACGACTCGGGCGAGGACGTAAGGGCCTTCCGGGATGACAGCGATTTCGGAGCCCTTGTCGAGGCCTTCGATGAGGCTGGCCATGGCGGGGTTGAAGTCGCTGAAGACGGGGCCCCACATGTTGGGATGGTATTCCGATGGGACGCCGGGGGCGAGGAAGATGACTTGCTTTGATTCGAGGACCAGAGCCAATTTTTCGAGCTGCCATTGGTCGACGGTGACTGGTGCGTCTTTGACGGCGTCGAGGAAGGCTTTTGGGGAGTTGAAGCGCTGGATCATTTCGCGGAATTCGGGGGCTCCGGCACCTTCTGAGCATTCGGCGCAGATGAGGATCTTGCCGCCTTCGCGGACGATATGCGATGCGGCAGTGACGCCTTTGACGGCTTGATAGAGGGTAAGGTCGAGGGGGTAGCCGGCGCAGGTGGTGACTACGGCGTCGACGGGCTGGTCGAGCTTTTCGAGCATCACTTTGCTGACGAATTCGACACCGGCGGCGTGGGCTTGTTCCGGGTGGCCGGCGAAGACTCCGGCGATTTCACGCTTGCGGGTGAGGGCGACGTCGAGCATAAAGGTGTGGCCGGCCATGCGGGCGATTTCTTGCAACTCTTTGTGGAGGGGGTTGTCGGCGATGGAGCCTTCGATCGAGCGGACATCACGCATGAAGCGGGGGCTGTGGATGACCTTGATCGTTTCCTGAGCGGCGAGGCCGGGAGCGATCAGTTTGCGGCCGCCGGAATAGCCGAGCATCAGGTGGGGCTCGATGAATCCGAGAGTGATGCGGAGGTCGGCTGAGACGAAGGCTTCGG
>CAZZGS010000145.1:4829-9051 GCA_964653845.1 uncultured Bryobacter sp. | reverse complement strand
CCGAAACGTGGGGCGGAAGTGGGCGGGCTACTTTTGGGTTCGATCGAAAAAGGCGAGAGTCTGGTGGTTCGAATCGAAGATTTTGTACCCATCACTTGCGACTATATTCGGGGCCCATCCTACCTTTTGACACAAAACGATGAAGCCAAATTTCGCGAGGCGGTAGAGCAGACCAAAGCAGCAGTAGGAAGCGAGCCGAGACTGGTTGGCATCTACCGGAGCCATACGCGCGAGGCGCTTGGTTTGGCTGATGAGGATCTGGAGCGCTTCGAAACCTATTGTGGTGATCCTGACCAGATCATTTTGCTGGTAAGACCATTTGCGACCAGAACCAGTGTCGGTGCGTTTTTCTTCCAGGAGAACGGTGGCTTTCGACGGGAGTCGTCCTACCAGGAGTTTCCTTTCAAACGGCGGGATTTGGGGGGGGGAGCATCGACGCCAGTGCGGAGTTTTGCATCGGATTTGCCCACGCTGGGAACCGTTTCGGACGAGCAACAAGGCCCAGACCTTCGCGAATGGGTAAAGACGCGAGGCGGAGAGAGCAAACCCAGTGCACCGAGAGTTGAGAAGATAAGGCGTGAACCGAGTTCCCCTCCTGCACAATTCCGCAGCAGATGGGTTTGGATTCCACTCTCATTTGTGTTTTTGATTGTGGGTGTGGTGGTTGGATTCCAGTCGGCCTTGATGTTGAACAAGAGCGAACTGCAGCGTGGTGCAACGAATAGCGTTGCGCTTGAGTTGTCGGCCAAAACGGAGAACGGCAAAATCGTTGTCAGATGGGACCGTGCGTCAACTGCAATCCACGAAGCGGTGAGTGGTTCTCTGCGCATCATGGATGGCGAATATTCGAAAATGGTAAATCTGGATTCGCGGCAGTTGCAGAACGGCAGTGTGATTTACATGAATGCGGAAAACAAGGTGAGTTTCCGGCTTGAAGTCACTACGCGACAGAAGACCACGATTACTGAAACCGTAGAATATCTCCCGGCCAAACCCTAATCTTCCTGATCGTCTTCATCGGCAAGAATCCGGATCAGGATCTTTTCACCATTCTTGAGATCCATTTCGACTAGTGCCCCTGGCGGTATTTGACCTTTGTTGATCACACCAGCCAGTGGTTGCAGGACGAAGCGTTGTATGGTCCGCTTGAGTTCTCTTGCCCCATATTCGATGCTGGTGCCTTTGTCGAGCAGAAAGCGCTTGAGCTTTGCTGTAAGTTCCAGCTCAAAGGAGCGTGCCCCCATCCGCAGGTCCACATGGTGCTGGATGTTGTCGATTTGCAGATTCAGAATTTGCGTGAGAGCCTTGTCGTCTAGCGACTGGTAAGCGATGGTGGCGTCGATCCGGTTCATAAATTCTGGAGAGAACTTTTTCTTGGCTGCGGCTCGGCCGATCGATTCCAGACGCTTGGCACTTGGCCCTTTGGCTTCGTTTGATGCAAGGGGAGAAAAGCCCATTGTAGGGACGAGCTCCTTTTGCATTTTGTCGGCACCCAGATTGCTGGTCATGAAAATCATGGTGCGCTCGAGGTTGACGAGGTTGTTGTCACCGAGGCGTAGAATGCCGCGATCGAGTATGCCAAGCAACATGCGCATCATCGAAGGCGCTGCCTTTTCGATTTCATCGAAGAGCAGGATCGAGAGTGCGGATTTTTCGCTCGATACAGAGTTGATGCGGGCCTGAGACAGCAGCGGCTGTGTCTCGCGATGGCCCAGATAGCCTGGCGGGGCACCAACCAATTTGGCCACTTCGTGATCCATCTGGTATTCGCCGCAGTCGATGCGTAAAACATGGCGATTGCTGCCATGCAGCGTTTCAGCCAGTGCTTCGACCGAACGGGTCTTGCCGGTGCCTGTGGGGCCGAGCAAAAGAAATACGCCTGAAGGGCGGCCTTCTGGCGACAAACCTGCCTCAAACATTTCAACAAAGGGCAGTATCTGTTTCGCCACACCGGGTTGCCCAACGAGCAACCGCTCGAACTCAATTGCGAGTCCACCGTCAAACGTATTTCTACGGTTGTTATTTCCTGATCCAAAGGTAGCCATGGAGATTCACCTCGACAGCCAGACTAAGAAGTGCGGGAATCGAGTTTGTCGCTACCGGGCTCATACAGGAGAGATACCTGGAGAACAAGTGTTTGTGAATCAGTGGTTTAGAGTCGAGAAAAAAAATGGGTGTAAAGCGCAAATCGCTGTGAACGCAATTTGTGTTTGGCCCAGGCCTACTTGTGACGGTAAGTGATACGGCCCTTAGTGAGGTCGTATGGAGAGAGCTCCAAAGTGACGCGGTCGCCTGCGAGTACACGGATACGATTCTGTCGAAGTTTGCCTGCCAGATGCGCGAGCACCATGCGTTCCGCTTCGAGTTGTACGCTGAATTTACCGTCCGGCAGTTTTTCGATCACCACGCCGGTTACTTCTATTGAATCTTCCTTACTCATCAGTCTCCTTAATCAAGATAGCGCCACAGATGGGCGCGCGAAGTTTTCCACACTGAGTATAACCTATGCCGGGGCGCGGATTTGGGGGCGGGGCTAGATCACCAAGACGGCAGGGTGCGACTACAGGGTTTTCCGATTTGTTGCTGGCCGATGTTGCTGTGCCAGATAGTGCTGGTTGAGCGCTTGCCGCACCAGCGTTTTGATGACGGCCTGCCGGCTGACATTGAGACTCTCGGCGGCGCGGTCCAATTCTTCCAGCATCCCGGCGGTAAAATCCACGTTGACTCGCTGAATCGGCTGCGCGGTCTCGGGGTGAACCATGCGGCCCTGCCCTTTGTAAAATGACAGAACGCTCTTGCCCTTATCGGCAAGCTGGGCAATCGCCTCCGCCGATGGTAACTTCTTTCTACTGGTTTGCTTCATATAAGTCAATTTCCTCTCTGGTGGATTGCCATAAAGTGACCAAATGCAGGATCTCGCCCGATTCGTCCTCGCGGGCCTCGAACACAACCGAATACAAGCGGCCTTGAACCCATCCAATTGCGATGAATTACTCGGGCTCATCGCTGCGACGATCCAGATAATAAGGCTGCCGGAACACCTCTCGTGCTTCTTCAAATCCGATGCCGCGTCGCGGGTTCGCCCTCAATCTCCCGCTTTTCTTTGAGTCGAAGCTAAAGCGCATTCTGGTATTACAGTTATACCACTTTGCTGGCAGGGCGTGGATTCAGAGGTTGGGCGAGAGCTGGTCGTAGGGGACGCGGATGCGGCGGATTTCGTCGAGGGTGTGGGTGCCCCGGGCTGCGGTGACACGGCCCTTGTCGATGAGCCAGAGAGAGGAGATATTGTCCTGATTTTGCCAATCTGCTTCTGTCCAGTCTGTGAAGGGTTTCAGCCAGAGGCTCTCGGCGGGTAAGAGCAGGGCAGCCATTTGGGCCACTGACTTTACGGTGTGGAGTAGCTCGGTTTCTTGAGCGTCACGCAGCTTTTGCCAGAGGCGGGAGTCTTCGATTTTGAGTAGCTTCACTTCGAGAGTCACAGGCTTTTAGCATACAACCGAGGTCCACTACGATAGACTTCAGTAAGCGGTTGAATTGGGTGTGAATATGGCTTTAAATGCTTATCCCGTCGAGGGACTGAATGTAGTGATCACCGGGGCCGGCCGGGGAATCGGAAAGCGTCTTGCAATTGCTTTTGCGGCCAGAGGTGCTCGCATTGGGCTTGTGGCTCGAACCGGAGCAGAACTCGACATGACCGATCTTGAAATCAAACACGCCGGAGGAATAAGCCACAAGCTTGCCGCCGATGTGCGCGACTTTGAGCGGCTCAGTGGAGTGCTCGACCTGATGCGGCATCGGCACGGCGCTGTGCAAGTGTTGATTTGCGCAGCAGCGATTCAAGGCCCGATTGGACCGATGCATAAGAATTCGATGAAGGCCTGGGCCGACACTATCGAGACCAACTTGATGGGAGTAGTGAATTCCTGCCGGGCAGTAGTGCCCAAGATGATTGAGAACCGGCGCGGCAAGATCGTGATTTTAGCTGGTGGTGGGGCTGCTACACCGAGGCCAAACTTTACCGCGTATTCGGCATCGAAGGCAGCAGTTGTGCGATTCGGAGAGTCTCTGGCCGAAGAATTGCGTGACCACAACATACAGGTGAACAGCATGTCGCCGGGCGGGGCATATACGACGATGACAGACGAAATCTTGACCGCTGGGGATGGAGCCGGGTGGAAAGAGATTGAGGCTGCCGAGAAGATCCAACAGACCGGTGGAGTGT
>CAZZGS010000145.1:1326-4819 GCA_964653845.1 uncultured Bryobacter sp. | reverse complement strand
GTGGAGTGAAACCCGACAAGCAGATCGAGCTGGCTTGTTTTCTTGCCTCAGAGGTATCGAATCATATCGCCGGCAAGTTTTTGCATGTCGATGATGACTGGAAGCGGCTGGAGACAGCGCAGACGAATCCAGATCTATTTACGCTGCGGCGGCTGAAGAAGAGCTAGCAAGAGGGCGAGTGTTTGGTTCTCAAGCTGAAGTCTCCAGGTGGGTTTGGGTATTACTTTTGGTATAACTAGAAGTATGAAGACTGCAATTTCTGTGGAGGACTCGCTGATGGGACGGGCGGACGATGCGGCTCGGGAGCTTGGGCTGAGCCGTAGCGCTCTCATCGCTGAGGCATTGCGCAGCTACCTTGAGAAGCGGCAAGGCGAGAAGATCACTGAAGCCCTAAACCGGGTTTATGCTAATGATCCAAGTCAGGCTGAACGTGCCATCGTCAGGAAGTTGCGAACCAAAATGCCAATTGTAGATCGATGGTAAAGGAAATTAGGCAAGGTGATGTTTATTGGTTAGACTTCGGCCCGGCAACTGGGTCCAATCCGGCAGGGATGCATCCTTGTGTTGTAGTGCAAGGTGATTCGTTCAATCGAAGCCGCATCGCTACTACCGTTGTTTGCCTCATCACTTCCAACATGGATAGAGCCACCGCGCCTGGAAATGTTGCTCTTAAGAAGGGAGACGGGCGCTTGCCAAAGCCTTCTGTTGTCAATGTCTCTCAAATTGCTACCGTGGACAAACTGGATCTTGAGCAACGGATCGGAAGACTGCCATCGGAGACTTTGGGTGCTGTGCTGGCAGGCTTGCAGTTGGTTATTCGTAGTGAGGCCATCGATTCTTGATAGCTCTGCCCTAAACTTACATTTCAATTGGAGCAAAGCCGACAACTGCAATCCCTGCGGCATCTGCGGCAGCGAGCAATGCATCTTTGTCGAGCAAGAGCGTGCGGCCTGCGTCTACAGCCAATACCTTGGCCTTGCATTCGCGCATTACGTCGATCGTGGTGGGGCCGGTAACGGGCACGTCAAATAACAAGTGCTTGCGGCGGCGGGATACTTTGACAAGCGTTAGCTCTTTGCCGTTGACGAGACTGGCAGCGCGGCGCAGCATCTCGTCCGTACCTTCCATAGCTTCCACAGCGACACAGGCTTGACCCGAGATCGCGACACTCTGGCCGATATCCTGGCCAGCGATTAGGTTTGCAATCGAGCGGCCGTACTCGATGTTGGCCGCTTCTTCCCTGGTTGGCTTACGGCGGCTCATGGGGCCTTCGGTGGCCAGCAGACTGGTGAGCAGGCGCGTGGAGGCGACCAACTCTATGCCTTCACTCTTCAGCTCATCAACGACGACGCCAATGAGCGAGTCTGTATTCTTGGTGGCCAGTTTGCCGAGCAATTTGAGCAAGCGCCAATCGGGTACGATCGCCGAGAAGATGCTGGCGTGCTTCACTTGCCCTGCCATCATTACCTCGGTGATTCCTTCTTTGTGGAGCGTATCGATTAACTTGCTGAGGGCACCAAGAGAGATCCAGTAAGTGCGTGTGGCTAGCGATTCGATTGAGGCATCGGCTTCCTCTTTGATGCCAAAGGCGACTACTTCATCACCCTGCCGGCGTGCGGCCTCTAGAGCAAGAATCGGAAAGCGGCCATTGCCGCAAATGATGGCGTAGCGGGCGGGCATTACTTTACGAAGCCGCGTTCTGAGCTGGCGATGAAGGCGAGGAGTTCTTCTCGCTCGGCTGTCTCTGGCACCTCGACGCGGATGGCCTCGACGGCTTTGGTGGTGTTGAGTTTCTTGTCGCGTAGAAGACGGAAGCTTTTGTGAAGTGCCTGGATCTGGCCGGGCGAGAAGCCGCGACGCTCCAGACCCACCTTGTTGACGTCGAAGAGTTTGATATCCCGGCCTGAGCCTGTCGTAAGCGAGAAGGGAAGCACGTCTTGAACAACGACACTGAAGCCCCCGATCATCGAGTGACGGCCGATGCGGCAAAACTGATGTACGGCAGAGTGTGCGCTGATTACAGCCCAATCGCCGATGGTGACATGGCCTGCAAAAGTGACTCCGTTCGAGAGCACGCAGTGGTTGCCAAGCTTTACATCGTGGGCGATGTGGCAATAGGCGAGTAGCGAGTTGTCGTCACCTATAACCGTTTCGAGGCCTCCGCCTTCAGTGCCGCGGTGGATCGAGACAAACTCACGGATTCGATTGCGATTACCGATGCGAGTGTAGGCGCGCTCCCCGTGATACTTCAGATCTTGCGAGGCAACCCCGACAGTGGCATAGGGGAAGATGACGTTATCTTCGCCGATCTCCGTAGGGCCTTCGATGTATACGTGTGCCATAAGGCGCGTGCGTGCGCCGATCTGTACTTCGGGCCCAACGACGCAGAAAGGCCCAATATCGGCGCTGGCATCGATGCGGGCTTGCGGGTCTACGATAGCCGATGGATGAACCGGCATTGCTGCCTTATAGTGAACTCTTGTCGCGTAAGATACACATGACGGTGCACTCGGCGACAATCTCATTATTGACGCGGGCTTCGCCACGCATCTTGGCCACGTTGGAGCGTCTGGAGATCACGGTCATCTCGACACGCAGCTGATCGCCCGGGATGACGGGCTTGCGGAATTTGGCACCTTCGATGGTGGTGAGCAGCACCACTTTGTTTTTGCGGTCTGGAATCTGGCTCAGCACAAGCACCCCGGCCGTCTGCGCCATGCACTCTACGATCAGCACTCCGGGCATCACGGGGAAGTCTGGAAAATGGCCCTGGAAGTGGGGTTCGGTGGCGGTGACATTCTTGAGCCCGACAATGCGTGTCTCTTCTATTTCTAGAATTCGATCAACGAGAAGAAGCGGATATCGATGCGGAAGAATGTCCTGAATTTCGACAATGTTTAGTTCAGGCATGCAAACAAGCTATTATATCCGCCGATGGACCCAATTCTCGCCTGGATGCAGGCAAAACAAGAAGACCTTCTTTCGTTTTTGCGTGCGATGGTAGAAATCGAGAGCCCGAGTGGAGATGAAGCCGGCGTTACGCGCTTTGCAAACTACCTCGAAGAGCAGACCCGCGACATCGCGAAGATGAAGCGCATCAAGGCCCCAGGGCTTGGCCCGCACTTGCTGCTTGAGTTTGATCTGGGCGGTGCGCGTAAGCGCGGGAAGAAAATTTTGGGGCTTGCCCATTCCGATACTGTTCACCCCTTGGGGACGCTCGGGAAATTTCCGTTTTCTGTGCGTGGAGGACGTGTCTATGGGCCAGGAGCGCTTGATATCAAGGGTGGCATCGCGCTTTTTGTCTTTGCCATGCGAGCACTGAAGGCGCTGAAGATTCCCGTGAGCAAGCCAGTAGTGCTGCAGATCAATAGCGATGAAGAGATTGGCTCTGACTCATCGCGCGCTTTAACCGAGAAGATGGCGCAGGATGCCGGTTGTGTCCTGGTGGTAGAACCGGGTACGGGCCTGACAGGTAAGCTGAAAACCGCTCGCA
>CAZZGS010000145.1:0-1316 GCA_964653845.1 uncultured Bryobacter sp. | reverse complement strand
ACTATACCGTGCGCATCAAGGGAATCGCAAGCCACGCTGGTGTTGATTTTCTGGCCGGGGCAAGTGCAATTGTCGAACTTGCAAAACAGATCGAAGTGATTGCCGGCTTCACCGATCTTTCTAAAGGGCTAACCGTAAACCCTGGCGTGATCAGCGGCGGCACGCGCACCAACGTGGTTGCTTCTGAGGCGCAAGTGGAAGTAGATATTCGCATTGCGCGGTTGAAGGATTTCACCGCTCTGGACAAGAAATTCCGCAAGCTGAAGCCTTTTGATAAGCGCTGCAAGATTGAAGTGGTGGGTGGCTTGAACCGGCCTCCGATGGAGCGCACCAAAGCAATCGGTGAGCTCTTTGCCATTGCGAAGAAGCAGGCCTGGGAGCTTGGGATCTTGCTTGAGGAATCGTCGACGGGCGGCGGTAGCGATGGAAACTTTACCGCAGCTCTCGGTGTGCCTACGCTGGACGGCCTGGGCTGCGTGGGGGAAGGGGCACACACGCTGAACGAAAATTTTTTGGTTGAGCGCATCCCCGACCGCGCAGCGCTATTGGCAAAGCTGATCGCTGCTCTCTAGCGCTATCCTGAAGTGTGGCGCTGTAATGTTACTCTGTGCCGAATCCCCCTTATTTGAGGTATTGTCTTGTCGAATTTGCCCTTGGCCACCCTGCGTGGTGTGCGTCTTGAGAAGATTGCGTCTTTGCGTGAACTGGGTCTCGACCCATTCCCGGCCAAGAGCCATCGCACCCACATGACTGCGGAAGTGACGGGCAACTACGAAGCGCTCGAAGGCCAGACAGCCACGATCGCGGGCCGGCTGATGAGCTGGCGCAAGATGGGTGGCATGGCTTTTGGCAACGTGCAGGATCAGAGCGGTAACATGCAGATCGCTCTGCGCCGTGGTGAGATGCAGGGCACCGACGCTGCTGCCGGCACACTGGGCTTTGAGAATTTCAATTTGCTCGATGTCGGCGATATCGTGGAGTGCACGGGTAAAGTGGGTAAGACCAAGACGGGCGAGATGTCGATCGTTGCCGATTGCTTGCGCATCCTCACCAAGAGCCTGCGGGCTTTCCCCGACAAGCATTTTGGCATCAAGGATCGCGAGATCATCCTGCGCAAGCGCTACCTCGACACCACAGTGAACCCCGAGAATCGTGTTCACTTTGAGCAGATTTCGCAGATGCTTTTTCAGATTCGGCACTTCCTCAACGATCGGGGCTTTTTGGAATTCAATACGCCGATCATCCAGTCGCAATACGGTGGCGGTACGGCCAAGCCTTTCATCACTCATGTCAACGCGTTATCGACCGACATGTAC
>CAZZGS010000144.1:0-9062 GCA_964653845.1 uncultured Bryobacter sp. | reverse complement strand
GCCGGAAGCTGCCATCTGGGGACAAGTCGTACTCTCGTCCCTGATTGGAATAAACTCCGTTAGCGGAATTGCAGTCGACAATGGAGTGGGGATCCCTACAAGTCCATCTGAGTACCAATCTCAACTACATACCGATGCGGCAGCCCGAAGTAGCGATCGGCGGCAACAGCGTTCTTCTGCAACAACGAGAAGATCGTTTCTGCGACCGCACCCATCCGGCCCTTGGATGATGCAATGAAGTTTTCACGCCCCAGGTAGTAGGTAACATCGCGGTCTCCAAAGGGTATCCCGTTTTCCAGCACGGCACGTTGCAGTATGGGCAAAACATTAGGTTCTTCCATGAATCCGAACTTCACGATAATCCTGTGGAAGCCATCTTCCATGTGCGTTACCGAGAATCGGCCTTCTTCTTCCAGGACCGGATCTCCGACTATTTGAATCGTCAGAAGCACCACGGTTTCCTGCAGCGCACGGCTGCGTTCGACATGGTGGACTAGGACGGGCGGCAACATGTCGGCGTTGGACGCCATGAAGACGGCCGTGCCTGGAACACGAGTGGAGAGGCGAGCGTCCACGCGAGCACGCGCGGATTCCTTTGACGGGAAGCGAAGCCGGTACCGATGCGCGATCAGGGTGCGACCCCGATTCCAAAGCACCATCACCGTGAGAACACCTGCGCCGATCAAAACAGGCACCCAGCCGCCATCAAAGAACTTCCCTAAATTGGCAAACAGGAAAGGCAAATCCACAGTCAAGAACAAAAGCAGGAGTGGCAGCGCACGGCTCAAAGTCCACTTCCACGTCTGCCGCACCACCAGGTAATACATGACGCCACTAATCACCATCGTGCCTGTAACGGCGATACCATAAGCGGAAGCTAATCGCGACGATGCACCAAAGGCGATTACCAGGGTGAGGCACCCGGCGGCAATGAAGTAGTTCACCTGCGGAATGTAGATCTGCCCTTCCATGTGATGCGCAGTGTGGCGAACCTGAACCCGCGGGAAAAAGCCAAGCTGCATCGCTTGACGAGTGAGGGAAAAGGCGCCCGAAATCATTGCCTGCGAAGCAATGATGGCTGCCATGCTGGAAAGCAAAACCAGCGCATAGGTTGCCCATCCGGCCGGCACCATATCGAAGAAAGGATTGTCCATCGATCGCGGATCGCGCAGGGCGTGGGCTCCTTGGCCAAAATAGGCGAGCATCAGAGAAGGCATGACAAAACCCAGCCAAACGAAGCGGATCGGTTTGATTCCAAAGTGGCCCATGTCTGCATATAGCGCCTCGGCACCGGTAACGGCAAGGACAATTGAGGCGAGGATGTGCATGCCGGAGAAGCCGTGAGTGAGGAAATACCGAATCGCATGATGCGGCATCACTGCGGCAAGAATCTCTGGATTGTGTGAGATGTGATAAGCACCCAAAAGCCCGAGCGTGCCGAACCACACGATCATCACTGGACCGAATAGTTTGCCTACAACCCCGGCACCGCGGCTCTGAATGGCGAATAGGCCAATCAAAATCACGCAACTGATCGGAACGACTGCAAATTTGAAACGAGCGTCAGCAACCGCCAATCCTTCCACGGCGCTGAGCACAGAGATGGCGGGGGTAATGATTCCGTCACCGTAGAGCAGCGAAGCGCCTACGATGGCGAAGAGTGCAACGGCAGAAATACGGCCCGGTTTGGAACCCCGAAGTTGTTCCGGGATTAATGCCAAAAGGGCGAACACGCCGCCTTCGCCCTTGTTGTCGGCCTTCATGATGAAGGTCAAATATTTAAGGGTGACCACAAGCGTCAGGGCCCAAAAGATCATGGAGAGGATGCCGTACAGATCGGCTTCGGTGGCCTTGTGATGCCCCGCCGCATGAAGGCATTCTTTCAAGGTGTATAAGGGGCTGGTTCCGATGTCTCCAAAGACGACACCGAGTGCCCCGAGCGCCAAGCCTTTAAAGCTTGCTTTGTGGGTTTGGTTTTCAGACACGAGCCTAAATTATAGCGATTGAGCTTCGATAGGAATATCCTATATGAGCAATAGGTGCATGCCTGCGGATCCCTCACTACACTCGGACTGTAGCGGACTTTCCGTTGAATCAAGGAGAAGTAGATGAAACAAAGTTTCAAGAAGTTGCTTGCCACTTTTGCTGTGGCTGGCCTTGCGTTGATGTTCACAAATATGGCGAGTGCGCAGCAGGCCAAGCCCAACCAGTTCTGGTGGCCAGAGAAGCTCGATCTCTCGCCGCTACGGCAGAATTCTGCCGAGTCCAATCCGTTGGGGAAAGACTTCAACTATGCCAGGGCATTTGCCACGCTCGACCTGAAAACAGTTAAGCTCGACATCGCAAAGGTGCTCACAACGTCTCAGGATTGGTGGCCAGCCGACTATGGCAACTATGGGCCATTCTTCATCAGGATGGCGTGGCACAGTGCCGGTACCTATCGCGCCACCGATGGCCGCGGCGGAGCCGATGGTGGCCAGCAACGATTCGACCCGCTCAACAGTTGGCCTGATAACGCCAATCTCGACAAAGCTCGTCGTTTGGTTTGGCCCGTGAAGCAGAAGTATGGCCAAAAGCTCTCCTGGGGTGACCTGATGGTTCTTACTGGAAATGTTGCTCTCGAGAACATGGGCTTCAAGACCTTTGGCTTTGCCGGCGGCCGTGCAGACGATTGGGAACCCGAACTCGTCTACTGGGGACCGGAGAAGAAGTTCCTCGATGATCAGCGCTACAGCGGAAACCGCAATTTGCAGAAGCCCCTCGCTGCCGTTCAGATGGGTTTGATCTATGTGAATCCAGAGGGGCCCAATGGCAACCCCGATCCGCTGGCTGCCGCCAAGGACATCCGTGAAACCTTTGGCCGCATGGCGATGAATGACGAAGAGACGCTGGCGCTGATTGCCGGTGGCCATACTTTCGGTAAGGCCCATGGCGCAAAGCCTCCCGAGAAGTGTGTAGGCGCTGAGCCTGCCGCAGGTGGTGTTGAGAAGCAGGGTCTTGGTTGGGAAAACAAATGCGGCAGCGGCAAGGCCGGCGATACGATCACCAGCGGACTCGAAGGTGCGTGGACGGCGACTCCAATCAAGTGGTCTACACAGTATCTCGACAATCTCTTTGACTATGAATGGGTAAAGACGAAGAGCCCCGCTGGTGCTACGCAGTGGATCCCTGCCGGTAACAAGGCGGCTAACGACGTTCCTGATGCACACGATCCATCCAAGCGTCATGCACCGATCATGTTCACCACGGATCTCGCACTTAAAGAGGATCCCAGCTACCGGCAGATTGCGATGCGTTTCCGTCAGAATCCTGAGGAATTCCGTCTGGCCTATGCCAAGGCATGGTTCAAGCTGACCCATCGCGATATGGGTCCGCGTGCCCGCTACATTGGTCAGGAAGTTCCTGGTGAAGAATTGATCTGGCAGGATCCGGTCCCGCGTGTCGATCACAAGCTGGTGGACGCCAAGGACATTGCTGCTCTGAAGACAAAGGTTCTGGCATCGGGTTTGACCGTGCCGGAACTGGTCCGGACTGCCTGGGCTTCAGCTTCTTCGTTCCGAGGTACTGATCTTCGTGGTGGAGCTAACGGGGCACGCATCCGCCTTGAGCCGCAGAAGGATTGGGCAGTAAACAATCCGGGCGAGCTGGCCAAGATTTTGCAGCGTCTTGAGGCAATCCAGAAGGACTTCAACAGCGCGCAATCGGGCGGAAAGAAAATCTCGCTGGCTGACCTTATCGTCTTGAGTGGATCTGCAGCCATTGAGCAGGCGGCAAAGGTTGCCGGCAATGCCGTTCAAGTTCCTTTCAGCGCAGGACGCGCCGACGCTTCACAAGCGCAGACCGATGCAGCGTCTTTTGCCGCTCTAGAACCGGCGGCGGACGGTTTCCGCAACTACTACCCTGAAGGTCAGAGCATTTCTCCTGCGGAGATGTTGGTGGATCGGGCGAAGTTGCTGACACTGACGGTACCTGAAATGACGGTTCTGATTGGCGGAATGAGAACGCTCAATGCCAATGCCGGAGGAGCCGCTCATGGGGTCTTCACCATCAAACCGGGAACATTGAGCAATGACTTCTTCGTCAATCTGCTGGATATGTCGACCAAGTGGAGTAAGTCGTCTGAGGGTCTGTACGAAGGTGCGGATCGCAAGACCGGGAAGGCGAAGTGGACGGCCACGCCTGTTGATCTGCTTTTCGGCTCAAACTCCGAATTGCGCACCCTGTCTGAGGTCTACGCTTCAGAGGACGGAAAAGTAAAATTCGTTCAGGATTTCGCCAAGGCTTGGACCAAGGTGATGAATCTCGACCGTTTCGACCTGAAATAGACGGCCGAGAAGCTGCCCAATTCAATACTGAATGAAAAAGAGAGACGGTGTTATAACACTGTCTCTCAATTTTTTTGAAAAAACTGTCGATAAGGCTATAAGGTCGGATTGTCATGTTCAGCACTATCGTCATTCACGCAGCTTCTACTCGCGCTCATCGGCTTCGCTATTTGATTGCGGCAACCAATTGCCTTGAAATCGCCAGAGATCTGGACAACTTTCCCTCAGAGCATGAACTGAAGCGGGTTTGCGGGGGGATCGGCCCTGAGGTTGTCGTAATTGATTTGGAGTCAAGCGAAAGTCTGACACTGGCTGCCATGGTTCGCGAAGTTATTCCATCGGCGGCAATTATTGGGTACGGCCCAACGGTTGAGGGTGCGATCGTGGCGCCAAAGGTGGGTTTTGACAACACGGTACCATTCGAAGCTACAATTGATGACTTGCGTTTTGCGATTCAGGAATCGCTGCGAAAACGCCAGGGTGGCGTCGAAAAATCGTTGTTTTGCTTTATTCCAGCCAAAGCAGGATCGGGTTGTTCGACGATCGTGCTGAACACGGCGGCGGCAATGGCCCGGGATGAAGGAAAACGCGTCCTGGTGCTCGATACTGACCTTCGTAGTGGAATCCTTGCGGTTATGCTTGCCGTTGAGCCCAAGGTATCCATTCAGAATCTACTGGCCTCCATACAGCAATTAGATCACCGCCGGTTTAGAGATTTTGTTATCACGGCTCAGGGTGTGGACTACCTCGTATCTTCGAGAAGTCTCGACATTCCTCCTCCAGAATGGGTAGATTATTTTCACCTTCTATCAATAGCACTTCGTCAATATGATGCCATTTTGGTGGATATGCCCGAGCTAATCAATCCAGCGACGGTTGAGTTGGTAAGGCGCGCTGCTGATACTTATGTTGTGTCAACGCCAGAAATTCCTTCCATGAAATTGGCAAACCAGCGGTTTTCAGAACTCGAACGCCTTGGCATTCCCAAGACACGAATGGGCCTTCTAGTAAACCGTTGGCATCGAAGCGATGCCAGCACAGCCCAGATCGCAGAGATGGTAAAGCACCCCGTGACTAGAGTATTCCCGAACGATTATGCCGGCGTTCGATCGGCAATTCTGGCAGGCCGTCCGATTTCTGAGCGGTCCAATCTTGGAATTGCTTACTCGGAATTTGCCGGCGAACTCTTCGGTAAGACAACAGTTCACGATAATTCCATCACCGGTAAATTAAAATCTCTTTGGGGAATTCGAGAGTCCAGATCCGTCGCTTAAGAATATATATACTGTGATATTCTTTCAATTCAGTAGACTGACTTATCCATATTAAGAGAGAACTGCATCATGCCCCAAGTACTGGTAGTGGAAGACAACCTTGTCAATCAGAGAATCAGCAGTCTGATGCTGAAGAAGCTCGGATTTGCTGTGGACCTTGCGAATAACGGAGAAGAGGGTGTCGCCATGTGGGCACAGGGGAACTATGATGCCATCATCATGGATTGCCAGATGCCGATACTCGATGGATACTCTGCCACGGCGAAAATTCGTGAACAAGAACAGGCTCATGGCTGCGCAACCAATCGTAGAATGCCGATTATTGCCCTAACGGCACATGCTCTTCCACAGGACCGGCAAAAATGCCTCGATTCAGGGATGGACGATTATTTGACCAAACCGATTGCCTCAAGCGATCTGGGTGCTGCGCTGAATCGCTGGCTGAATCGGGAATCGAGCTAAGCCAGCTTTTCAGGATTTGTGTGGTTTGGGGCGAGCCTGCTGCATCCGTGCCCGTCCGCATCGGGGACAACGCCACTTGCGCTGCTTGTGGAATACGTGCCCCTTTACTTCTTCCATCTGTACTTTGCACTTTTTGCAGGTCACGGCTTATGGAGCGGTTGGTGTGCCGCTGGGCGGCAATTCCATGATCTTCATGTTACGGAAGTGGATTTTTGCGCCTTCCGATTCCATGCAGAGATAGCCCTTGCGTTTAGTCGACTTACTGATGCCGTTGACGAATTTGCCATTCACACTCAGCTTGATCGTTCCATCGACAGCTATCACATCATAGGTATTCCACTCGCCCCTCGGCTTGCAAAGGTTCTCGATCGACTTGCTGCGCTCCCCGCGCGCTGTATCGGGTATTGTCTTCACTCCGCCTACGCCGAAGAGTTCCCCATGTACGTATGCGATTGGAGGAACCACACCATCCTTGGTGTGCAGTTTGGGCCAGTCGAGTTCAAGCATTTGAACTTCAACTCCATCCGGCAACCTGGACTTTTCGTTCGGCACAGCGCTGGACCAGACGAAGACACCCGAATTCCCGCCTGCTTCGAGATGCATCCACTCAATATGAAGCAGGAAGTTCTCGTATTCCTTTTCGCTACGCATTACGCCGATGGGCTGTCCTGAGCAGACGAGCATGCCGTTTTTGACACTCCAGGTATCGGCATTGGTGTTTACATTCACCCACCCCTTGAGATTCTTGCCGTTAAAGAGAGGCTTGTATTCGGGTATGGCAGCGCCAATTGAGAGGAAGGCGAGTGCGACGAGCAGAGCGTATTTCATTCGTACGATCCTACCTTAAATTCACCACCGATGATCCACGCAAGAAGCAATAGAGTGCGATACCCGAGGCTTTGGCCAGGTCGGCAGCAAGTGAAGAAGCCGCGCCCATGCTTGCTAGTACCGGAATGCCGGCCATCGCAGCTTTTTGCACGATATCGAAACTGGCCCTTGAGGACATCAGTAAAATGCAATCGCTCAGGGGAAGATCACCCGCACGAAAGGCTTTGCCAATCAATTTGTCGAGAGCATTGTGCCGGCCCACATCCTCCTCAATCGAGAGCAAATTGGCCTCTGCATCAAAGAGCGCCGCTGCATGGACTCCGCCCGTTAGGGGGAACTGCCGTTGGCCTTTTATGAAACTCGACAATAAGCCCAACAGGAATTCAGGAGAAACATCCATTGGAGCGATAGGTTCAAGACGGTTGGTAAGTTCCTCAATGCTCGATCGTCCGCATACTCCGCAACTGGAGCTGAGATAGATGCTGCGCGGTGCAGTCTCTGAAGGATGGCAGTGGGGGGCAAGTTCGACCCGAATCTCCTGCGAAGTCTCGTGTTGCCTTACTTCGATATTCGAGACATCTTCGGGCTTGGCAATGATCCCTTCTGAGAAGAGGAAGCCTTCGGTGAGCGCCTGGTCCTCACCAGGGGTACGCATCAAGGTAGCGAAGGGCTTTCCGTTTAACAGCACCAGCAGCGGTTCTTCAACGCTCAACAGATCCTGGGCAGGGCTTAACCTGCCATCGCTGTAGCGCACGATATTGAAGCTGCGATTCATTATGCAGGATTCGGATCAGCCGCATCTCTCGATGCTAGCCAATCCTATTTGTCGCGGGCAACGGCCAAGCGGGCCTGTGCGCGTTTTGCTGCGTTGAGTGCGCGAGCCAGATCGAGATCCTGCTTGGGCGACAGGAGACGTTCGTTCGCACGCTTCAGAGCTGTTTCGGCACGAGCCATATCGATCTGGTCAGGAGCTTCACACGAGTCGACAAGCACGCGAACCTTGTTTCCAGTCACTTCAACCCAGCCCTTGGCGATGGCCAAAACATGACGCTTGCCGTCCATGGTGTAGGTCAATTCACCGGCTTCGATCTCGCTGATCAGTGGGGCATGACCCGGCATGATGCCAAGCATTCCCTCTGAGCCAGGAATCTGGGCTTCAGTGGCGTCATTGCGAACAACGAGCTTTTCGGGTGTCGCGACTTCGAGCAAAAAGGTGATCACGGCTTAGCTTTTCTTCAACTTCTCCGCCTTCTCGAGGGCCTCTTCAATGGTGCCAACCATGTAGAAAGCCTGTTCGGGAAGATCGTCGTACTTGCCGTCGCAAATTTCATTGAAGCCCTTGATGGTGTCTTCAAGCTTCACATACTTGCCCTTGAGGCCGGTGAACTGTTCACCGACGAAGAATGGCTGCGAGAGGAAGCGTTGGATCTTGCGGGCACGCGACACAGTGAGACGGTCATCTTCACCCAGTTCGTCGATACCGAGAATGGCGATGATGTCCTGAAGGTCTTTGTAGCGCTGCAGAATCTGCTTGACGCGCTGAGCGGTGCCGTAATGAAGATCGCCGACAACGCGCGGGTCAAGAATGCGCGAGGTCGAAGCAAGCGGATCCACCGCAGGGTAGATACCCATGGCGGCGATGTCGCGCGACAGGTTCGTCGTGGCATCCAAGTGCGTAAACGCGGTGGCGGGTGCCGGATCGGTGTAGTCGTCGGCGGGCACGTAGATGGCCTGTACCGAGGTAATCGAACCCTTGCTGGTCGATGTGATTCGTTCCTGCAACTGGCCCATTTCGCTGGCAAGATTGGGCTGATAACCGACGGCGCTGGGCATACGGCCAAGCAGTGCCGACACTTCAGAACCAGCCTGGGTAAAGCGAAAGATGTTGTCGATGAAGAGCAGCACGTCGGCATTCTCTTCGTCGCGGAAGTACTCAGCGACAGTAAGACCAGTCAGCGCGACACGAAGACGCGCACCTGGAGGCTCGGTCATCTGCCCGTAGATCAGCGCAGCCTTGGACTTGGTGAAGTCACTCGGATCGATAACGCCCGATTCCTGGAATTCCAGCCACAAGTCGTTACCTTCGCGAGTACGTTCGCCGACACCGGCAAATACCGAAAAGCCACCATGCTTCATAGCGAGGTTGTTGATCAACTCCATGATGATGACAGTC
>CAZZGS010000143.1:0-9110 GCA_964653845.1 uncultured Bryobacter sp. | reverse complement strand
TCTGACGATCATCGTGCCGGCAGTAGCGGACGCGGCGTTGCCGTTCTCGCCGACTCCACTTGGGCCGCTATGCAAGGTAAGCGTCTCCTGACGGTCGAATGGAACGAAGGCCCTACAGCCGCCCATTCCACTGCATCAATGGCGCAAGACTATGCCGCCAAGATCGCGCAACCTGGCGCCATCGCTCGCAACACCGGCGACGCCAGTCAAACTCCATTTACCCTCGAAGCAACTTACGCCGCACCCTTCCTCGCCCATGCTCCGATGGAGCCGCTCAACGCCGTCGCCGACGTCCGCAAGGATTCATGCGAAGTCTGGGCTTCCACCCAGGGCCAAAGCGCCGCCGAACAAGCCGCCATGCGCCTCACCGGCCTCAAAGCCGAACAAGTCACGATCCACACCGAATTTATGGGCGGTGGTTTTGGCCGCCGTTCCAATGCGGACTACATCTCGGAAGCAGTCGAACTCTCCAAGGCCGCTGCTGCCCCGGTGAAGGTCACCTGGTCCCGTGAAGACGACATGCAGCAGGATTTCTACCGTCCCGCTGCGATGGTCCATTTCGCCGGCTCACTCGACAGCGATGGTTGGCCTGCCACACTGCGTGCCCGTATTGCCTCGGCTCCCTTCGGCGGGCTCCGTGACGGTGTATCGCGCACTGGCGTCGAAGGCATCCACGATACTCCCTACACCATCCCCAATCTTCGTGTTGAATACCACGCCATGGACCATGGCATCCCGGTCAGCTACTGGCGCAGCGTTGGCTACTCGCAAAATACCTTTTTCCTCGAATGCATGATCGACGAACTGGCTGCCGCTGGCAAAAAGGATCCGCTCGAAGTTCGCCGCCGGCTCCTCGCCAAATCTCCACGCCTCCTCGCGGTGCTTGAACTCGCTGCCGCCAAATCGTCCTGGTCTACCCCGCTCGCCCCAGGTCGCGGACGCGGTATCGCCATCTCCAACAACATCGGCAGCTTTACTGCGCAAGTGGCGGAAGTCACTCTGAATCGGGGAAAGCTCCGCATTGATCGTGTCGTCTCTGCCGTCGATTGCGGCATCGTCGTAAATCCCCGTGGCGTCGAGCAACAAATGCTCAGCGGTATCGTCTACGGCCTCACAGCCGCGCTCAAGGACCCAATCACAATCGACCGCGGTCGCGTCAAGCAACGCAACTTCAACGACTACGACATGTTGCGTATTGACGAGATGCCAACGGTAGAAGTCCATCTGATCGAGAGCAAAGCACCACCCACAGGCATCGGCGAGGCGAGCACTCCCACGATCGCTCCGGCCATCGCCAACGCTATCTTCGCTGCCACAGGCAAGCGACATCGCTCACTCCCGTTACGCTTCGCGTAGCCCGTTACTTGGACTTCTTTTCGATCTTTGCCCAGGCGTCGCGAAGTTGAACCGTTCGATTGCAGACCAGCTTTTCGTCTGTCGAATTTAAATCCACGTTGAAGTAGCCGACTCTTTCGAATTGGAAATGCGTGTTCGCCTCCACACCCTTAACGCATGGTTCGATCTTGGCATTGGCCTTCACAACCAACGAATTCGGATTGAGCTGGGTTGCGAGGTCTTCTGATTGCGGTGCATCTTCAAGCAGTAGGCTCTCGTAAAGCCGGGCTTCAAAATCGAGCGCATGCTCAGCCGACACCCAGTGGATTGTCGATTTCACTTTGCGTCCATCCGGGGAATCCCCTCCTCGGCTGGCAGGATCGTAGGTGCAATGGACGACGGTGACTTCACCGTTCTCATCTTTTTCCACGCTGGTGCACTTGATGAAGTACGCGTAGCGAAGGCGAACTTCCTGCCCCGGAAAGAGCCGGTGATACTTGGGTGGCGGCACTTCACGGAAATCGTCTCGCTCAATGTACAGCACCTTTGAGAACGGAACGGCGCGGCTTCCCATCTCGGGTGCATCCGGATGGTTCGGTGCCATATGATCTTCGGTCTGGCCGTCTGGGTAATTGTCGATGACAACCTTGATCGGATCGATGACCGCCATGACACGACGGGCACTCTTGTTCAGATCTTCACGAATGTAATGCTCGAGCAGTGCCAATTCGATAACGCCGTTGCTCTTGGATACTCCGATCGAGCCGCAAAAATTCCGGATCGCCTCGGGTGTGTATCCTCGCCGCCGAATTCCCGACAGCGTAGGCATACGCGGGTCATCCCAGCCCGAGACAAAGCCTTTCTGCACCAGCAACAGAAGCTTGCGTTTGCTGAGCATCGTGTTGGAGATGTTCAGGCGGTCGAATTCGATCTGCTGCGGCTGGTGAATCCCGAGGCTCGCAACGTACCAGTCGTAAAGCGGCCGATGGTCTTCAAACTCCAGCGTGCAGATGGAATGCGTGATGCCTTCAATCGAGTCACACTCGCCGTGAGCGTAGTCGTACATCGGATAGATCAACCAGTCATTGCCGGTGCGGTGATGCTCGGCACGAAGGATGCGGTACATCACCGGGTCGCGCATGTTGAAGTTGGGCGACGCCATGTCGATCTTGGATCGCAGCGTGCGGGAGCCATCGGGGAACTCACCGGCGCGCATGCGATGAAATAGGTCGAGATTCTCTTCGATAGAACGGTTGCGGTAGGGGCTCTCAGTGCCATGCTCGGTAGTCGTGCCGCGGGTCTCGCGAACCTGATCGGCGGTGAGGTCGCAGACGTAGGCTTGGCCTTGCTGGATCAGTTGCACGGCCCACTGAAAGAGCTGCTCGAAGTAGTCGGAGGCGTAGAAGATCCGGTCTTCCCAATCGAATCCAAGCCAGCGAACGTCGTTGATGATGCTATCGACGTATTCAGTTTCTTCTTTCGAAGGATTGGTGTCGTCGAAACGCAGATTGCACTTGCCGCCAAAATCTTTAGCCAGGCCGAAATTCAGACAAATGGACTTGGCGTGACCAATGTGGAGGTAGCCGTTGGGCTCTGGAGGAAAGCGGGTGTGGACACGCCCGTCATTCTTTCCATTCTGAATATCCTGAATAATGATGTCGCGGATGAAGTTGGAAGGGGTCTTTTCGGACGAGGCAGGAGTCTCGGTAGGACCGTCAGTAAGCATTCTTTCCAGTATATCTGGCAACAAATTGAGAGTTGCTAAGACGGAAAGAGCCGGTGTAATTCCGATTGTTGATCGGTTGTGAGAAAGCGTGTTGGCAACGATCTCAAGATCATGTGCAACTTCGCGGTCTCTTCCAGTTCTTCCGCTGCGTAGACTGCGGAATCGAGGTCGCTTCCACCCACAACCGGCCCGTGATTCGCCAGCAGCACACCCCTCGCCGCACGCGAGGCTTCGGCTACAGCAGCTGCAAGGTCTTTGTTGCCGGGTGCAAAGTACGGGATCAGGGGTAGCCGTCCCACGCGCATCACATAGTAAGCGGTGATTGCAGGTAAAACATTCTCCGGGTCGATGTCGGCCAGACAACTGACTGCGACCGACCAGGTCGAGTGCAGGTGCACTACCGCCGTCTCCTTCGACCTGGAATCGTAATAGGCGCGGTGCAGAAAGAGTTCCTTCGACGGCGCCTTGCCCGACAGCAGATTGCCGTTTGAATCCAGGCGCGAGATCGAGTCTGGGTCGAGCCGGCCGAGGCATGAGTTGGTGGGAGTGATCAACATCCCGTCAGGTAATCTCACGCTGATATTGCCAGAACTACCCGGCGTGAGCCCGCGATCGTAAAGGGACTTGCCATGCAGCGCCATCTGTTCTCGTATTTCACGTTCCGTTTGCATCTGCTCTCCAGTTCAATTCAATTTGCGGACGGCATCCATGAAGAAATCCGTGCCACCAAAATTACCAGACTTGAGGGCCAGCGACAGATAAGGCTCTCGTAATGTATGCACGCAGGGCACTCCCGGTGCGATCTCCTCCCCAATCCGAATGGCATCGATACCTAAAGCATTCACAACCGCACCCGAGGTTTCACCGCCAGCGACGATGATGCGATTGACACCCCTGGCGGCCAAGTCTTTGGCGATTCGAGCAAAGAGCGATTCGGTCAACTCTGCAGCACGCTTTTCGCCGAGCCTTGCGACAGTTGCAGCAACCGCAGCGGAATCAACTCCAGAGGCGACCAGCGCCGGGGAATTCTCAAGGCACCACGATACTGCTTCTTCCACCACTGCCTCAAAGGCGGCCTCGCTTTCTGATGCAGCGATCACATCCAGTCGCAACACTCGCTTGAAGGCTTCGATCTGTTGGCGTGTTGCGATAGAGCAGCTTCCTGCCAGGATCACTGTTGCCAGCGGGGCAGACAGACTTGCTGCTGGATTCGCCCTTGCCTTGCCCTCCATCCAGAAGCGTGCGACCGCCGATCCGCCAGTCAGCAAAATTTGATCGCGCGCAAGCAAGGCTATCTGTTGCAAGTCCTGATCGTGGATGGCATCGACGATCCAGTGGCCGTCTCCAAGGCGGCTTGTGTTTCCAGATCGCAGCTCATCGAGCGGCAGAAAATCGACCCCGGCCTTGCATTGCGCCTGCAACACTCGCACCAGGTTGCTGTCCCTCATCGGGTTCAGCGGATGATCTTTCATCCCGCTTTCATTGAGCGGAACGCGATTGACA
Organism: uncultured Bryobacter sp.; assembly: GCA_964653845.1. Lineage (GTDB taxonomy): Bacteria > Acidobacteriota > Terriglobia > Bryobacterales > Bryobacteraceae > Bryobacter. The sequence continues at coordinate 4,546 of CAZZGS010000143.1, read as the reverse complement.
AACAGATTCCCACAGTAAACAGTGCGTCCATTTTCCGGAAATGAAGGCACGTACCAAAGCTGCTTGATACCAAGCGCATCACCCAGAGCTTCGGCCACCGGGCCAATGTTGCCAGCCGGAGTGGAATCGAAAGTGGAGCAGTATTTGAAGAAGAAGCGTTGCGCCCCTATCGATTGCAAAAAGCGAAGTGCGTGCAGCGACATCGCCACTGCATCGGCTGCGGTTATGGATCGCGATTTCAGCGAAAGCACTACCGCGTCAACGTCGGAGACTGGCACGTTGGTCTCCGGGCCAAAGACCTGCACCACGCGCAAGCCTGCCCGCACCAGCATCGAAGAGAGGTCTGTCGCTCCCGTGTAGTCATCGGCAATGCAGCCCAGCATCAGCCCACCTCTTCGATCGCAATGGCCCGAACCGGGCATCCATCGCCTTCGAGAATCTTCAGTGGTAAGGCAATAAACTCAACCTCTGCCTGCGTGATCTGGTCCAGGTTCGCAAGCCCCTCCACGATGACAACGCCGCCTCGAAACAAAGTTTGATGCACCTCGGTGAGTTCGGCCATGTTGTTCACGTCGGCCACCGATGGCGGCTCCACTCCGATGAGCGAGACCTGCTTTTCAACCAGCCAGTGCGCGAGTTCAATTGAGATCCGCGGCAGCTCGTCACGATACTCGGCAGTGCCAATCCGCTTGGACCAATCCGTCCTGAAGAGCAGCCTCTCGCCTGGATAGACTACGCCGAGGCGGGATTCGACATCCTCCACCGTCAACAATTGGCGCGGCTGCGCAGCCGATAGATTGACAACGCGGGCGGAGCCGCAGCAAGCGGCGAGATCCTGCTGGTCAAGGCTCGCACCCTCGCGCAGGAAGTGCCGTGGTGCATCCATGTGTGTGCCCGCATGAGAGTAGAGCGTCAGCGTCGAGGCGTTCCAGCCTTCTACTTCGATGGTCTTGGAACTGCTGATGTTCACGCCTCGCAGCGAGTTGGAAACGGGCAGGCTCAAATCGATTACGCGTCTGGACCGGGTGAATGAAACGGGCCGATTCTTGTGGGCGGATTCATAAAGAGCCTCCACCACGCGCAGTGACTTCTCATATTCGCGCGGAGCGGTTTCGCACACTGCCTTACCGTCGAGCACATCGAGAAAGTGTTGCTGGCAGGCATGAACGCAATCGCCGCCGAAGCTAAGGCGATTGTGGGCATATTCGTGTAGATAGGCTGGCTGCCCGAGTTGCTTGATGCGGATCGATCCGTCGAAGCCAAGCCAGATGCTGCCGCCTTCGGCCTCGACCAGAAGCTCTCCAAAGGTGTACCGGAAATTCGGGCTCAGCGATTCGTTGTAACGGTTCGCATCCCAAACAGCCTCTGCACCACTGCGGAAGCGGAAGCTCAATCGTCCTGCGTCTTCGCCGGCAATGACTGGATTGAGCCGCCGTAGCTTTGCCGAGCACTCTACAATCTCTCCGGCCAGATAACGAAAGGTATCGACAAAGTGGATACCTGTTTCGTGCACCAGCAGGCGAGGCATCGTGCGGAAGTAGGGTTGGCGTCCAAGATAAGCGTCTTCTCCCCATCCGTCGCCCATGCGCGAGTTCATCGTGATGGAATGCAACTTGTTGCCGATGATGCCGCCATCGAGTAACCGTTTGATCTCGCGATACCAGGGCTGGAAGCGGAAGTTCTCATGCACCATGAAGGGAGCAGGCGATGCAGCCCCGATGTCGAGAATCCGCTTTGCCATGGCAAAGTCCGCAGCCAGCGGCTTCTGACAGATCACCGGCAAGCCCCTGCCCACGGCCGCTTCAACGAGTGCAATCCGTCCCGGCGGCGGCGTTGCGATGTCTACGAAATCGATTCCCTCTTCTGCGATTGCCGCTTGTGAATCGGTAGAGATCTTCGCAATGCCATACTTGTCTGCCGCCGCCCGCGCTTTGCCTGCATCGAGATCGCAGACACATACAATCTCGACGCCCGGCATGCGTTGCCATGCATCGAGATGGAAATCGCTAAAGTATCCTGCGCCAATCAAGACGCCACGCCGCACCATCATGAATTCACCTCCAAGGCCACGGCTGGTTCAATTGCAAACCAGCTCGCGATGGCGGCCAAATTCAGTGCAGCCGCCACATAAAAGAATGGTAGCGATGATCCGGTCCAGGCGAGCAGATAAGGGAACGCAAGAGAGGTGACGAAGGAGCCAAAGTTGCCGGCCATATTCATCGCACCGGATACGGTACCGGCGTTTCGTCCTCCAATATCTACGCAAGTGCTCCACGAAGGCGAAAGCGTCATGTCCGAGCCGAAAATGCTAAGGCTAAACCAGATAGAAGAAGCCAGAGGTGTGGCTGCGTGCGCACTCCCGATCACTCCGATCGTTGCCAGCAGAAAGCCAGCCATCGCAGGCAATCGCCGCGATCTCCTCCACGCTCCACCGGCAAAAAGCCGGTCGACCCACCAACCCGATATCCAATTCCCCAATGCGCCCGCAATCATGGGAGCTGCCGCGAAGAGGCTTGCTTCGAGCCCCGTCAAACCGTAGCGCTGCTTCATTTGCGGGAAGAACCAGGTGAGCCCGAAGAAGAAGATAAAGTTGGAGGCGAAGTATTGTCCGCATAAAGCCCACACTGTTGTGGAGTGCGAGATTGCGCGTGTCAGAGAGACGGGTACTTTCGATGGCGCACGCGGCTGCTGGCGCGTGGTGAGAATCCATTTCCGCTCCTGCTCACCAAGCCACGGCGCATCGCCGGGCTCATCGCGAAAGAACAAAAACCACACAATTGCCCAACCAATGCCAATCATCATCAAGACCAGGAACGAGAGTCTCCACCCAATGTCGGCGATCAACCATGAGATGAGCGGCAATGCAAGTGCCGCTCCGATGCGCGAGCCCGAAAAGTTGACGCCCTGCACCAGTCCGCGCTCACCCATCGGAATCCACGAATAGATAGCGCGTGCCATCCCGGGAAACGCTCCAGCTTCGCCCGCTCCGAAAAGAAATCTTACAACTAGCATCGATGCCAGAGAACCCGCCGCCGCTGTAAGTCCTGTGAAGACTGACCATAGTGCCACGATCAGCGAGAGCACGCGCCGAGGTCCGAGCCGGTCAGCCAGCATTCCCCCTGGCGTTTGCAGCAGTGCGTAGCCGAGTGCGAAGGCGCTAAAGACCCAACCCATTTCGGTCTCTGACAATCCGAGATCGCGGGACACAGAATCCTTGGCGGCCGAAATGCAAACGCGATCCACGTAGAGCAACACCGACAGAAGAAATGTCGCTAAGACGATGAACCAACGCCGATGTTGCTGAATCAAGATTTGAACCCTAATAAATATATCAAACGAAAATGACTGGATCGTCCGAAAAGCCATCTGTGTTCATGAATAGTTAACGAATCTGATTTGCCTCTCTGGTGTCTGCGCGAAAAATGTTATATGATTCTTCAGCCATTGAAAGGATCACGATGACACGAATATTCTCTCTACTGCTGCTCATCCTCTTTACACTACCCGAATTCGCTTCTGCGCAATCCGTCTCCGGTAGGATCTCTGGAGTCGTTATAGACGCACAAAGTGCTTCGATTATAGGAGCCGAGGTTGTATTGCTAAATGAAGGAACAGGAGAGCGCCAGATCAGGCAATCCAATGAGGCGGGTGTTTTTCTCTTCCCAAGCTTGCCGCCAGGATCATATACGATTCGTGTCTCGCAGTCGGGATTCGTCCCCAAAGCGCGCAATGGCGTAAGGCTTTCGGCGGACGGAAGCGTTTCGCTCGGGTCCATCTCGCTGGCAATTGGCGCTGTCACGGATTCAGTTCAGGTAGAGGCATCGGGAACCATGGTGGAACTCGACACTTCTGGACAAAGCCAGGTGGTGACAAACGCACAGATGAAAACTCTCATGGCCGCCAGCCGTGACGTCATGTCGGTAATGAAAGTATTGCCGGGGGTGTCCCAGCAGAGTTTCGGACAAAACCAGTCCATTGGTGGCTCAATCTCGGGCTCGGAGCTGAACAACTTCTCTGGTACTCGTGCCAAGTGGAACTCGGTCAAGCTCGACGGCCAGCCGGGGCAGAACCTGGATCAGATGAATCGCTTCAGTGTTCCGATTGCCTGGGACGCGGTGGAAGAAGTGACAGTGCAACCCAATTCCTACCTCGCCGAACACGGTCGCTCCTCCGGAGTGCACATCAACGTCATCTCCAAGTCGGGAACCAATCAATTCCATGGGTCAGGCTATCTTTTCAAACGCCACGAACAATTCAACGCTTCCAACTTCTTCAACAATCGCGATGGTCTGCCGCGTCCGATCGGCCGCTACACCTCCTATGGCGTATCCGTCGGCGGCCCGGTCAAAAAAGACAAGTTGTTCTTCTTCTTCAGCCAGGAATTCTGGCGTGTCACCCAGGCGGCGCCGATTCAACGCACCACGCTTCCGACGGCTCTTGAAAAGCGCGGCGACTTCTCTCAATCGGTAGAGCAAAATGGACGTCTGATTGTGATCAACGATCCAGTCACCCGGCAGCCTGTGCCAGGAAATATCATTCCTGCGAA
>CAZZGS010000142.1:0-9115 GCA_964653845.1 uncultured Bryobacter sp. | reverse complement strand
CAACAGTCCACGGATCACCTCGGCCCAGATCAAACAGCCTTCGCTCCCCGTCGCAGGTTGATTCACTCTTGTGGTGAAAACCTACGGCATCCTTTGACTGATTCTAAGAGCCTTAGCTGGCTCGAATCGGCTTAACTGCAAAAGTCGGACTAATCTGGAGCATACGGGGGCGACCAGAAAGGGGCACTTGGGTGGGGCCAATTCAGGCATGGACCCGGAGAGACGGCCTCGGTGGCGATAAGGTTCGTTGGCTGGGTGAGACTGGCGACGGGGCCATATGGGCTGTTTCGAAGCCGGAGGCTCAAGAGCAAGGCCTTAAGAATGCAAAGATCGAGATCCGTCCACGATAGGAAGTTAGTTATGTTTGTTCAGTTTTCGGTTGTCTCGCCTATCTCATTAGGTGGTTCGAGAGATGCTCTCGGGAAGCATGATTAGGCTTATGAGCCCTCACCAGGCAGGACACATTGTGCAGAGATTGTATGTTGTTGCAGCGGCACGCACTAAGAGTCGAGAAAGTCGTCGAGGGTGCGGCGCTCACTAGAGCTTGAGGAGTTAAGCCCTGCCGCTGCGGCGGCTTCAGAGGTGTAGATGGGGAAGAGCTGGTCCATGTGGGTGATGCGAAGAGATTCACGAACCTGCTTGGTGGGATTGAGTAGGGCCATCGCACCGCTGCGGCGCGTGACGGAAGCATAGACACCAACGAGATCGCCGATGCTCATACTATCGAGGAAATCCACCTGGGAAAGATCGACAAGGAGGCGGTGATGACCTTGGTCGAAGTGGCTGAGAAGGTTTTGCCGCAACACATCGCCTGTACCAAAGACCAGGCGGCCACGTGGAGAAAAGATGACGATGCCACCTGTTTGCCGGATTCCAATGTCGGTGCTCATTTCGATTTCTCATTATGCGATAAAAGAAGTGGTTGCGAGCGCGGTCTCTGGCGGCGTGCGCTTGACCGGCTTGGCTTTCCCGGCATTGAGCTTTACCAGACGACTCGCACTGGATAGAGCTGAAAGGCTCGATCGCTAGTGATAATCGCAAGGCCGCCCATGAGCGCCTGAGCAATCAGCATCCGGTCGAAAGGGCCTTTGTGGAAGAGTTGCAGCTTCTCGGCAGCAAGGGCGTCTGATTCCGAAAGCGAGAGGCACTAGAATCGCCTTGCACAAAACCTTCGCCCCGTGACACAAGGGTGTGGAGCGCACAAAGCTACATGGGTTTGGCCTTGGCCCATCCCTGTCACGAGTGAGCGGTGCTGAAAATTACAATCCAGGCGCTTCACGATCAAAACCGGCAAACACTGCACCCCAAGGCAATCGGAGACGCGTTCACGAAACTTTTGTAGCCAGAAGTTCCGGGCAGCCGGTTCGGCTTTGCTGCATGAAAAGAGTTGAGAGAATTATCCAAGGGCGTCGTTTGTCGATGCATTTTGATCTAAATCGAAGGATGATGGAAAGCTGGGGGCTGAAGTCCCCAATACTCCGGAGGAAAACTTGTCAACAGAATCACAATGCCCGTTTTCGGGTGGCGCACGCAAGCAGGCAAAGGCTGGAGCCTCAACCAACGCCATCTGGTGGCCCGAGCAACTGAACCTCAAAATCTTGCACCAACACTCTTCGTTGTCGGACCCTATGGACGGGACTTTCGACTACGCTGAGGAATTCAAAAGTCTCGACCTTCATGCTGTTGTGAAGGATCTTCATTCCCTGATGACTGCCTCGCAGGATTGGTGGCCGGCAGATTACGGCCATTACGGCCCGTTTTTCGTGCGTATGGCCTGGCATAGCGCCGGCACGTACCGGATCGCGGATGGCCGGGGCGGCGGTGGCACAGGTGCACAACGATTTGCTCCGCTCAACAGTTGGCCGGATAACGTGAGCCTAGACAAGGCGCGCCGATTGCTCTGGCCGATCAAGCAGAAATACGGCCGGAAGATTTCGTGGGCCGATCTAATGATTCTGGCAGGCAATGTGTCTCTCGATTCGATGGGCTTTCAGACCTTCGGTTTCGGCGGCGGGCGTGTGGATATCTGGGAGCCGGAAGAAGACATCGACTGGGGCCCGGAAAGCAAGTGGCTGGGGGACGAACGCTACCGCGGCGACCGTCAACTCGACAACCCGCTGGGCGCTGTGCAGATGGGCTTAATCTACGTAAACCCACAAGGGCCTAACGGGAATCCGGATCCGCTAGCTGCGGCCAGAGACATCCGGGAGACTTTTAGCCGCATGGCCATGGATGACGCGGAGACCGTTGCTCTGATCGCCGGTGGACATACTTTTGGTAAAGCGCATGGCGCGGCTGACGCAGACAAGTATGTTGGACGTGAGCCGGAAGGTGCCGGAATTGAAGAGCAGGGCTTCGGCTGGAAGAACAGTTACGAGAGCGGTGTTGGCCCTCATGCGATTACCAGCGGCCTTGAAGGCGCCTGGACGACCAACCCGGTGAAGTGGGACAACAACTACTTCGAGAACCTTTATGGCTATGAATGGGAACTGACCAAGAGCCCCTCCGGTGGATATCAGTGGACGCCCAAAGAGGCCAGTGCGGCGGGTACAGTGCCCGACGCTTTTGATGCGGCCAAGAAGCATGCACCGATCATGTTTACCACTGACCTTTCGCTCAAGATGGACCCGGCTTATGGTGAAATTTCGAAGCGCTTCATGGAGAACCCGCAAGAATTCGCCGATGCTTTTGCCAAGGCCTGGTACAAGCTGACGCATCGCGATATGGGGCCCATTGCACGCTATCTAGGCGCACTGGTTCCTGCCGAACCACAGATCTGGCAGGATCCTGTTCCGGTAGTGGATCATGAACTGATCGGAGAGCAGGATATTGCTGCGCTGAAGTCGAAGCTTCTTGCTTCTGGACTCACAATTTCCGAGTTGGTGACGACGGCATGGGCATCGGCGTCTACGTTCCGTGGCACCGACAAGCGAGGTGGAGCCAACGGGGCTCGTATTCGCCTTGCGCCACAGAAGGATTGGAAGTCGAATCAACCGGCTGAACTGGCGAAAGTGCTGGGGAAGCTGGAAGGCATCCAGAAGGATTTCAACGCCAGTGGCAAAACGGTTTCGCTGGCTGACCTGATCGTGCTAGGCGGCTGCGCTGCAGTTGAGGCAGCGGCGGCTAAGGGCGGCCATGCGGTAACGGTTCCGTTTTCGCCTGGGCGCACGGACGCAACGCAGGAACAGACCGATGTGCATTCGTTTGCCGTGCTTGAGCCGGTAGCTGATGGCTTCCGTAACTATCTTTGTGCAGGACTTGAGGCATCGGCGGCTGAACTGCTGGTAGACAGGGCAAGCCTGATGAAGCTGAGTGCTCCCGAAATGACCGTGCTTGTTGGCGGTATGCGGGCACTAGGCGCAAACTTCGGGCAGACCAAGCTTGGAGTTTTCACAAAGCAGCCTGAGACATTGACGAATGATTTCTTCGTCAACCTGCTTGATATGAGCACGAAGTGGCAGAAGTCGAGCACTGCTGAAGGTGTGCTTGAGGGACGCGACCGGACGACGGGCGAGTTGAAGTGGACTGGCACCATGGTGGATCTGGTCTTCGGTTCGAACTCGCAGCTTCGGGCAGTTGCCGAAGTCTATGCTTGTGACGACTCGAGGGACAAGTTCGTGAAAGACTTTGTGGCAGCCTGGAACAAGGTGATGAACCTCGGTCGCTATGATCTGAGGTAAGCGCTGAACTAAGCGATGAAAAGGGGGCCGTCTACCAAGTAGAAAGCCCCCTTTTCTGTTGTCAGGACTGAAGTCGAAAGAGATGGGGGATTCGGCTTGAAGCTGTTGATATGGTTTTGGGTCAGAAGAGGCCCTTGAGGAGAAGAAATATGCAGACACGTCAATTGGGCAAGAGTGGACTTGAAGTTTCAGCGATTGGGCTAGGGTGCATGGGGATGAGCTTTGGCTATGGCCCTGCTCATGACAAGCAGGAAATGATCGCATTGATGCGGGCGGCAGTGGAGAGCGGTGTCACTTTCTTTGACACGGCTGAAGTGTACGGTCCGTTCATTAATGAAGAGCTGGTGGGTGAGGCTCTTGCGCCCTTCCGAGGGCAAGTCTCGATCGCTACCAAGTTTGGGTTCAAGCTGGATCCAGAGACGGGGAAGCAGGCTGGGCTCGATAGCCGGCCTTCGCACATTCAGGATGTCGTTGAGGCTTCTCTGAAGCGGTTGCGGGTGGATACGATCGATCTGCTTTACCAGCACCGCGTGGACCCCGATGTGCCCATTGAAGATGTGGCCGGAACAGTGAAGGATCTGATTCAGGCGGGCAAGGTGAAGTACTTTGGGCTTTCTGAGGCGGGGGTGCGCACGATCCGGCGGGCTAATGCTGTACAGCCAGTGACGGCGCTGCAGAGTGAGTATTCGCTTTGGTGGCGTGAGCCTGAGGAAGAGATTCTTGCGACGCTTGAAGAGCTTGGAATAGGCTTTGTTCCGTTTAGTCCATTGGGCAGGGGATACCTTACGGGTACGATCGACGAGAATACCAGTTTCGACAGTTCGGATATGCGCAACACGGTTCCGCGCTTTGCGCCCGAGTCACGCCAGGCGAACCGGGCAGTTGTGGATCTGCTGAGCAGGATCGCAGCCAGCAAGGGTGCAACGCCTGCTCAGATCGCAATTGCCTGGCTGCTTGCGCAGAAGCCCTGGATTGTTCCGATTCCCGGGACAACGAAGCTGCACCGGTTGGAAGAGAATTTAGAGAGTGCCGCGATTGAACTCACGATCTCGGATCTGGCTGAGATCTATGAAGCAGCATCGAAGATTGCGGTCTGTGGAGCACGTTACTCAGAGGGGGCGCAACGCCAGATCGACCGCTAGGGAACCGGTTTGAGTTCGCCCGGAATCTCTGCGGTAGGCTCGCGGTCGCCGTGGAAGATACGGGTGATTTCGCCGGACAGGAGCAGGTACCTGTCGCTGGGAATAGTTGTGCCATCGGCATCGAGGGTGAGCCAGAAGCCCTGGGCGGGGGCCTCGTCGCGGCGTCCCACTACCTTCATGATGGCGGTGGCCTCGTCTACTTCGTCGAACATGGCGATCTTCAACATCGTGGCACCGGCCATCCTCGCGTTGTAGGCCTGACGCCAGAGGAAGTCACCGCGGAGACGGGGGATCTGGTTTGGGCGGTTGTTCCTCTTCAGGTTTTGCCAGGAAAAGCCCGGAAAGATTACAGGCATGTAGAGCTGACCGTTGGCAGCGGTTAACTTCAGGTCTGGAATGAGAACTTGTTCCTTCCAGTTATCTACTCCCTGGATTGTTCCGTAGCGACCGATGTTCCAGGGCTGAATCACGTCCATCATGGCGTAGACTTCAGCCCAATCGGGGGTTTTCTTTGAATCGCCTGAGAGGGTGCCCCAGCGGGCTGGAGTGCCGCCCATGTAGGTAACTTTATGCTGCATTTTGAAGGCGGCAATCAGGTCTTTTGCTTCCTGCGCTGTGGCAGGCGGATGGCCTGGGCCGTCATCGAGGCCCACACCCCAGACAGAGACCAGGGGCTTGCCTTTGTGGTGCTGGTAATTGGGATGTGAGGTGAGCTTGAGTTCGTCTACCAGATAGGCCCAGTCTTCAAGGAGTGTCTGGGCGAAGGTTTCAGGATTGCCGCCAGAGATGTCGTATTCAATGGCAAAAGTGCGACCGGATTCGAGAGCTGCCGCCATGATGTTCTTTAAGACAAGATCGCCACCGGCTCGCTTGCTGCGGATCTCGCCGACAAAGCGTTGCACCAGTACACCGTCGAGACCGTATTCCCTCATCCAGCGGAAATGGCGGCTTACCGTCTTGGGGTTTCGTGAAGAGAAGAGATAGGCGGGCTTGTCGCCCACCGTCATCCCGGGGATTTCGCAGAGTTCGTCTTCGTCGAATTCGGTCGTGTTGGGGTACATCTCAACGGTAAGAGTTTCAGGGGTGGGTACGCCTTTAGACCAGTGGGTTCAGCGACCGGTGCCGTCGCCGGGGCAGGTGAACCAACCCTGGTAACCGACGAGTACTTTGTTATCGAGGCTCGATGGATCGACGCTAAGGAAGAGAGCGAGAGCGGCCAGGTAGCTAGTCATTAGTCGCTTCTTTAGAATTCCAGCCGCAGCCCCATAACCATGGTTCGATTGCCATTCTTCGCAGTGATGACTCCGAAGGTTGAGGACGTAATGGCAGCGCTGGGGCCGGCGGGGTTGGGATGGTTGAGCATGTTGTAGAACTCGGCGCGGAACTGAAGACGCATGCGTTCTTTGATTGGCTGCCAGCGGCTGAGGACAGAGTCGAAGCTGAAGGTGCCGGGGTTGCGAAGGCTTGGCTCGGTACGCGAGCCAGAACCAAAGGAGTAGGCTGCGGGATTAGTAAAGGCGGTGGTGTCAAACCAGCGGTCCAGGCTGCGGCCCTCCTGGAGGACTCCGCTGGCAGAGCGATTGGCATAACAACCCAGGCCCGAGACACCTGGCATGGTGCAGGCGGCACCGATTGCGATAGGGGTACCCGTCTGGGCGGCGAGGATACCGCTTACCTGCCAGTTGCCGAGGATCATGCCGCCGATACCGTTTGAGAGGAATTGCTTACCACGGCCGAAGGGAAGTTCCCAAACCCAGTTCGTGACCAGGCGCTTGCTGACATCGGCGGCAGAGATGGAGCGGGAGAGGCCAAGGTCATAAGGGTTGATGAAGTTGGCACCACCGACGAAGCGTTCATTGACGTTGTCGATCAGTTTTGCGCACGTGAAGGATACCTGGAACATCAGCCCCTTTGAGAAAGAGCGCTCTGCCCGCAGCGTGAAGCCGTGATAGGAAGAATCGCCGACGGAAGCCCGAATCTGATTGATGCTGCCTGCGTACTGTTGATAGGGCACAAGCAGAATTCCACGCCGCACAGAAGCTGTGCTCATCGTACCAATCGTGATCTTTCCGAAGAATGGGTTGGGGACAAGGCTGTTGAGTTGCGAGCCAAGTGAGAGAGAGGCTGGGTCGGTGGCGTTGCGGTTGTAGTTATTCCAGATGCGCATGCCACGGCTGCCGATGTAGGCGGCTTCTACGAGGAAATTCGAGCCGAAGCTGCGTTGCAGATTGGCGTTCCACATTTGATTGGTAGGTGTTTGCCAATCTGGCCAGATGGCGCTGATGCCCGCGCCCACCAGAGAATTCGGATAAGGCCGAAGACCGTTCACGAAAGGATTGGCGAGCGAAGCGCCGGCAATGGGTGTGTTGGGTGCGGCAGGGGGCTGGCCGAAGAAGACTCCGGTGCTGACTGAGGAGCCGCTGCCAAGATCGCCAGGGCTTTGACCAACGCCGCCGCTGCCGGGAGCATAGAAGATTCCATAGCCGGCACGAAAGACAGTCTGAGGCAGGAATGTCCATGCGAGGCCAACTCGAGGTGCCCAGTTGTAGTTTGGATTGCTTGGATAACGTTTGCTGGCGCTGGTGTTAGTTAGTACTCCGGTGCGGCCGGTGACTGGTTCGATGCCATTTGGATCGAAGTAGGCGAGTTGGTTGTAGCGCTCTTTAAAGGGAGTTTGGTATTCGAAGCGAAGACCCAGATTGATAGTGAGATTGCGGAGGATTTTATAGTCATCCTGCAGATACCAGTTGTAGCTTGGCTGCAGGAGAGCGAGTGAAGGCCCCACTGTGAAAGAGCCGCTATCCGGCACGCCTAGTAATGCGCTGGCGAGCCCGTAGCCAGCGGTTGCGGCAGGAGTAGCCGGGTCTGGCCCCTGAGTGAATCCTCTGCCGTAGCCGAAGAGGCCCGAAGGGTAATCCGGGCGGAAAGTATTAAAGCTGCAGATCAGGTAATCGAAGCCAGTTTTGACTGCGTGAGAACCCTTGATCCAGGTAAAGTGCGCCTGGAATTCGGGGGTGGTTTCAGCACTGACATTGAGCGACGCGCGGTCGGGACCGATGGCTGTGAAGTCAGTGATGTTAAAGCGCGGGAAGAGGGAGTCGCCCGAGGCATCCTTGAGGTACTTCGGGAGGCCGAGAGTGGTGATATCGAAACCGCGACTGAGTGGAGTGAGCTTGGAGACCGAGCGTGTGTAGCCTGCGCGGAATTCACCGATCAGGTTGGGCCTAAATGTGTGAGTGTCACTGATGGCAAGAGTGTGAGCCAGGCTGTTCTGGTTGCCGCCACCGTTGGTTCCTTCTCCCGGGAAGGCGATATTGGTGAAGGGGCTCGTACGGGGAGTTACCTGATAACCGAAGCGGAAGAATAGCTTGTTGCGCTCGCCTAAGTTTTGCTCTGCGCGACCGAACCAGCGGTCGGTCTTGACGATGTTGGCGAAGTTTTGCGACCAGTTCGCCTGTACGGTGGGGGAGATACCGAGAGTTGGCTTCGGGTAGTACGCAAGCACCTTCTGCATGATGGGATCAAAGCGGGAAAGCGGCACCCGGTTATCCGGGAATGGCTGGCGGCCAAAGCCGCTCGCGCGCGCCGGGTCGGCAACGGTAGTGAGCGGATCATAGATGCGGATGAGGGCTCATGCGGTGGTCAAGGTCTGAGAGAAATCGCCGCCCAACTGTCTTGCTGTAGGCACGCTGGCAGTAGGAGTGCTGACCCCGTGATCGTTGGTCTGTTCCCAATTGAAGAAGAAGAACGTTTTATTGCGGCCGTTATAGATGCGTGGAAGCACCAGGGGCCCTGAAAGGGTGAAGCCATAGTCATTACGGCGCTGTCTGCCACGCGCGAGATTGGTGCGGTTGTTGGCCCAACTGTTGGCGTTCAGTTTGTCGTTTCGGAGATAATCATAAGCACTGCCGTGGAAGGCGTTGCTGCCCGAACGGCCTGCAGCCACAACCACGCCACCTGCGGAGCGACCATATTCAGCCGAGAAGCTGTTGGTAATGAAGCGCACCTCAGCGATTGCTTCCTGCGGGGGCGTGTAGGCGTTATCGGCAAAGACACCAGCCTGACCCGTCCCTACGCATTTCATTGGCATTTTGGGCAGTTCTTCGCGAAACAACCGCCAACCATCCATAGCGCTTTCTTCCGTCCAGCGCCGCATATCTACGGCTAACCCGCTCATAAAAAAGCGCTTACCCAGATTTACTTCGCTCGCTACGATTTCAAACTCTCTCCCCTTTGCGGCCCAAATTTTCCGAAAAACGCAAAGGGACGGGTCAACTTCAAGCCGCAAACCGC
>CAZZGS010000141.1:0-9126 GCA_964653845.1 uncultured Bryobacter sp. | reverse complement strand
CATGTTTTTCAAACGCTATCTTCTAACTATCGCCGTTTCCACCTGCCTTTTGAACGCAGAAACGGACTTCCGATTCGCTTTCCCCCAATCTGAAATCCTTCTCGGAGTGGACGTTAAGTGGTTGCTGAAGAGCCCCTTTGGGGCCTCAATGAAGAATGAACTCAAAGGAAATCTAGGTGATCTCAAGGCGCTCGAACCGCTGATGGATCAGATTGATTCCATTCACCTTTCGGCAGTATCAAAAAACAACAAGGGGAGTGATCTGTTGATGCTGGTTCAGGGTCGCTTTGAGGCTGAAAAACTGGTAGAGATCGGGGCTCGCAACGGTCTGCGAGTGGAACAATGGGGAAAAACCAAGGTGCTGCTGCCTGCAAAGGGAAAGGCTAATCCAGCTAAGAAGCCGGGCTTTCAGAAAGTGCAGTTCACGATGGAAATGCCCACAGGCAAGCCGGCCTTTGCTCTTTATGACAACAAACATATCCTGATTGGCGAAGAAGCTCCTCTGCGTGTTGCCATCGAACGAATGGAAACCGGTCTTACCCCTCAAGCCAACCCGCTCTTTGAAAGAGCAAGAGATCTTGAGGCCGCAAATGATTTGTGGTTTGTCGGTAACACAGCACCGCTGAACCTGAATGCAGGAAACTCCAAACAGGTAGACCCGATTGCTCAGATGGCTAGCCAGGTTAGGAACTTCTCACTTGGAATGGCCATTCGCCGCAACGTAACGATGGATGTTCAATTACAGACAATCAACCCAAAGGCAGCAACGCAGATGTTAGACCTGATGAAGGGTGCCATCGCGATGACGAAATTGAATTCAAATCCAGCAGAAGCTTTTCCTGTGGACATGGACAAAATGGTAGAACTCAGCGCTTCAGGAAATTTAGTACGTGCGGCGATCTCCATAGAGCAGTCCGACATCGACAAGATTATGGCCAGCAGCCTGATGCCTGGTTCGGCCAAACCCAAGGCCAAGACGGAAACCAATTCAGTCGCAGCCGTTGTACCGGCACCGCCCCAGGTTGTGGTGAAGCCCGCTGAGCCAGTTCGCAAAACCGTGATGATTTATGGCTTGGCCGGCGGTCCCAAAGAAGTGCCGGTAAACTAAGAACTAAATGCCCGGGCCGCTTTCGCGAGCTCGCATTTTCTCTTCCCGCTCGCGTTCCATCTTCTCAAATTCAGAGAGTTGTTCAGCCTTCAAGAACTTTTTGATCTTGTCTACCTGCACCTGATGGATCTTCTCCATATCGGGCTTGTAGTGTTGGCGAAGAAGACGATACTCAACGCGAGTCTCATCCAAAGTTTCGTTCAACGCTTTAAGTTGATCAGCGCCCATTTTCAAACGGGAAGTCATACTCTGCACATAGCGCTGACGCCAGTCGTCATTGTTGTTGGCGGGAACCACCTTTGCGCTTACTGTTTCAGTTGAATAGAGCATATGACCGAAGGCACCAGCGGTAATACCGGCACCAAAGATCAAGCCAAGATAAAGGGCAACTTTGCCCCCGGAAATCTGCATTAGCGATCGCTCCAGAATTTGGCCGGCTTGGCGGATGCCACATAGGAGGCATCGAGAAAATGGTCCTCGCTAATTTCGTCAGTCAGTTTCTCGATGTAGGCGCGTTGCGGCAGCGGGATTGGATTCTGGTACAACAGGAAGCCCAGGCCCATGACAATCAGCGCGGCAGCGGTGGCAAAAGAATTTACCCATCGCACAAGCCAAAGATCAGATTTCTTGCGTGCCTCGATTCGAGCCCAGACAGAGGGCATAAAATTGGCACTGGCGTCGATTTCTGGACAAGCAGCACGGTAGCTCCGCAGCAATTCATCCAGTTGTTGATCTTGATTCGCCATCTTTTCCCTTTACTTCTTTAGACTTCTCAAAAGCCTTCAACACCCGTTGCCGGGCCCGAAACAATCTCACCTTCAAAGCGCTTTCATTGGCCCCATAGACTGCTTCCAACTCTTTGATAGATAAACCCTCAACTTCTTTCAAAAGTAGCAGGATTCTGTCCTCTTCGCTGACTCCACTCAGAAGCCAATGCACAAAATCCCTTAATGTTGACTGCCTCTCATCCGACTTGCCCTGCAGTTGGCCGGCCGAAGCATCCGCCATTACCATTTGAGCTTCGCTCAGGTCGGCCATGCGGCTTTCCTTGCGTCGCTTCGTTTTTCTCATATAGTCGTAAGCTGCATTCACCGTCAGCCTGTATAGCCAACGATCAAATAATTCTGCGTTCGACAACTGACTTAGCGAAAAATACAACCTCAAAAACACGTCTTGGGCAACGTCTTCGACGTCTTCCGGTTTCCCTATCAAACGGCCAACGATCGACAGGACGCGCTTCCGGCAGCCCGCGACCAGTTCGTTAAACGCCGCTTCGTCTCCCGACTGGGCACGCGTAACAAGTTGTGGATCTGCGTTCATTGAGATAGGCGCATTAAAAAGAGAGTGCGTTACGGGCCGAACTTAAATTCGACCATCCCATCTTAAGCCGACACGGTAAAGCTGAGGGCCGCCTGTTTGCGGGAAGGGGGTGAATCCAGTCAGAATACGGCGATCCGCCAAGTTTTCAATCGCAAGAGTTGCTTTGAGACCCTTCCAAAGGTCTTGACGAGCAGAAAGTTGAAAGAGCGCAAAGCCCGGAAGCAGTTGGGAGTTGCGGTCGTCTTCAAACTGTAACGCTGAACTTCTCATGCTTGCGCTCACCAGAGTCCTGCGGCCATACCAGGTGACTTGGGCAGTTCCCTGGTGTTTTGGCACTTGAGGCAATCTCTCTCTAGTGACAAATCGGGAATCGGCCATCAGGTACGAACTCTCAAAGCGGAACTGCTTGTAGCGCTTTTCCAGTTCCAGTTCGATTCCTCGAACCGTGGCAGCAGCGGCATTTCGCCGTTGACGTACAACCGCCGCAGCGCTGCTCGACAGGGTGACATTGGTAATCAAGTCGCCTATTTCTTTGTAGAAACCACCAACTCTAGCGTTAAAGAGTTCACCACGATAATCCAGGCCTGATTCAACGGCCCAAAGTTTTTCGGCACGCAGGTTTGGATTCGCTTGTGTTGTGGTGTTCCCTGCCCGGAACTCACGGTAGAGTTCGTTAAGTGTGGGGGCCCGGAAGCTGCGATAGGCACTGGCTCGCCACCGGAAGGGCCCTGCGCCGTAGACTAAACCTCCCGAGGGTTGATAGAAAGTTCCGGCTTTGCCGGCATACTGCCCGCGCGAACCAAAGAACAACTGCAACTTGCCGAGTTTCGCGTCGCCTTGGCCGAACACCCCCGTTTGAGTCTGAGTTCCACCACCGACGCGAAGTCCGGTTGGAATCACCGTTTCAGTGCTGGTGCCCTCCACGCGCTGCACATCCGTGCCGACAGTCCAATTGAAACGGCCAGGCTTTGCCTTTAGATAGCCACCACCACCAACTGCCTCTGACGGGACACTCTGGTAGCTGGTTAAACGCTCAGAGTTGCGATCAGCCGCAAGGGCGGAAAATCTCTGATGGTACTGTTGACGAGAATGGTAGCCAATCACTCCAAGACTGGCCGCGCCGAAATCGCGCGAATAGTTGGCCCCAAGCGTTCCCAGACTGGTGGAATTTGTTTGAAAAGGGGTGCCGTTGGCTCGCTCCTCAGTCAAAACATCCACTTTGAGGCTGATGCGATCCTTTGCCGTGGAGTAATCTGCCTTGAAGGCTCCCGCCACAAAGCGAACGCCAGCGGCAGTATCAATGCGGCCAGCGCGTTCCTTGGGGACGATCAGATATCCGTCTGTGTCAAAGGCGCGAACGAAGCCACTGATCCCGATCTTTCGGATGACGTGCGAGAAGCCGGCGCTCGGTTGAATCGTTCCCAAGTTGCCGCCTTCCATCCCGAGGCTCAGGCGCATGGGCTCTGCAGGGCGTGTGAACAGAGCAACGCTGCCCGACATCGTGCGGTCACCAAAGACGCTGGTTGTGGCTCCGCGTACGACTTCGGCCCGCTCCACTTCTTCTGAAGGAACGCGGGTCCAATAAATCCACCCGCCGAAGGGATCGTTCAAAGGCACGCCGTCCCAAAGCACCAACGTGCGGCTTGCCCCGGTTGAACCTACTCCCCGAAGGCTCACTCCTTGTGTCGTAGGGTTCGCAACCAGACTCGAGTTCCGGCGAAAAAGCGTAAAGCCGGGCACCATTCTCAAGCGATCGTCAATATTGACGCCCGGCACTTTGGCAACGTCGAGCTTGTCGAGTGTTGAAATGGACGCAGGGCTCTGCTGCTCAATTCGCTCAAAGACTGTGACGCTAGTGCGAACTGGTGCGGGCTGCGTTGATGGCTGCTGCTGGGCGCAACAAATACCCAGGGCGAAAACTAAGAATATATAGACTTGGATCATGATTGGGGACGTCAGCTGTTGCAGGAAGAATTTCTGCCAGCCTTCTTAAAATTGTATAAGCATCCCTTCGTTCCAAGACTTCTATTTCGAAATCAGTCGATGCAAAAATGAATTTTGTATTGTTGTACTGCAGTTCCCATACGACATAAGCGGCCAGTTCAATCAGCAATTCAAAGTCTGGAGAATTGGGATCGAGCCAGAGCCGTAGCCGCCCTTCACCACCAGCCTTTACTTCCTTCACGATCCAGCCATTGCCCCGAGCACTCTGGCCCCAGGCAATTCTGCGCCAATCATCGCCGGCTACGTATTCGCGAAGATGACTGAACTCTGCCTCGGATGAACTCAGTAGACCGTTCGCTCGCCCTTCAATTTCTCGAAATAAGTCTGCAAAGCCCACCTTTCCGCGAATCGAGGGATAAAGACTTCGATCTACCCGAACCGCAACACGAGTTTTTCTCATACTGAATCCAAAGGGAAAACGCGTCGCGAGCATAAGCACTAGCGGTTCAGGCATCCCGCGTTTTGCCCAAAGCAAATCAACCGGCACTGCAGCACCCTTGCCACCTTCAATACAGGGAACATAGATTCTGCGGGCATCTGGCCCCACAATTTCAAGAGCAAAACTGGCTAACCAGCGCTTCTGATTTTCAATCACGAGAGTGGCTGAAACCGGCTCTCCAGCCATGGAATGCTCAGGCAGCTCAAACTTCATCTCCAGGCCGGCGAGCATCAATCGATTCACAAAACTGGAAATCAGGATCGAAGACATTAACAAACTGAAGAGAAGGAAGAAGACATTCTGCGAGGTGGCGAAAGCGAGCAATCCACTCACCAGCAGCAGCACTACCAGCATCGCACCCAGTGGGGTCACCGTGTGACGTATGCCTTCGTACCAGCGGTCTCTGATCCGTTGGCGCCATTTCTTCGATAGCATTTTGTCCAGACTTGCCAGTCGCGGTATATCCTTGAACCCAGTATCCACCATGGCAGCTTCAGAACTTCGCCGCACTCTCACGCTTCCCGCCCTGATCTTTACCGGGATCATCATGATCCAACCCACTGCGCCCATGCCGCTCTTCGGTGTGGTTCATGACATCGCCAAGGGCCACGTCGTTACAGCAATCCTGATCGCGATGTTTGGCATGATGTTGACCGCATTTTCTTACGGGCGAATGGCTGCTATCCATCCCAACTCCGGCTCGGCTTACACCTACGTTGGGCAAGAATTACATCCAACACTAGGTTTCATGGCGGGCTGGTCGATGCTAATGGATTACATCCTGAACCCAGTTATCTGCACGATCTGGTGCGCCAGGGCCATGACGAACGTGTTCTCAGGAGTCCCGGAGGAGCTTTATAGGGTGGCCTTTGCGGGACTATTCACGTGGTTCAATCTGCGCAACATTCAGGCCACAGCTCGCACCAACAAAATTCTCACTTTTGCCATGGGCTTGGTAATCGCTGCCATGCTTTATTTCTCGGCCCGCTACTTCCTCCTTCAACCCACATCTTCGATTGCGGATCTCACCCGGCCTTTCTACGACCCAAAAACATTTTCACTCGCTGCCGTTTCAGCCGGCACGAGCCTCGCCGTGCTCACCTATATTGGCTTTGACGGAATCTCTACGCTAGGTGAAGAAGTGATCGATGCCCGCAAGAATATCCTTCGAGGCACTGTCCTCGTTTGCCTCATTATCGGAATCTTGAGTGCGGTTGAATCGTATGCGGCACAAATCGTCTGGCCCTATGGTGAAGCCCTTCCTGACATCGATACAGCTTACGTACACATCGCCGGTCGCGCGGGCGGCCCGTGGTTCTTTCATATCGTTAACCTTACGCTCATCCTCGCAACAGTAGGTTCTGGTTCAGGCGGTGTCCTGGCTGGAGCTCGTCTGATGTACGGCATGGGACGTGATGGCACTCTACCCAGGGGATTCTTTTCCTACATTGATCCGTCTTCTGGCATCCCGGCAAGAAACGTCGCCTTCATCGGCACATCGGCACTGGTCGGAAGTTTCCTTCTGAGCTACCAGAGTGGTGCTGAGTTGTTGAACTTCGGTGCCTTCATCGGCTTCATGGGAGTAAACCTGGCAGCGCTAAAGCGAGGAGCGACATTTCAGGCCAAACTGATGGCCGCGACAGGCTTCCTGATCTGTGGTTTCTTGTGGTGGAACCTCTCAACCACCTCCAAGCTCTATGGCGCAGCATGGCTTGCAGTCGGGCTAGTTTGGCACTTTTGGGAAGTCCAGCGGCGCAAAACCAGCTAAGCGTGCGATTGCGCAAAGCTGATGGAAACAGAACTCTTGAATCGCAAATTGGGGCTCCCCTAGTCGGTGTATATTCGTCCAGAATCGCAAGAATAGACCTTAATTGTTTAGCAACCGTAACGAAACCCGCAACTGCAGCGAAGTGTATCTTGTACAGGCAAACGAGTGACACAAACTGAACCACGACCGAAACATCCACTGGCCATACGCTGGTTCCACTGGCTCAATTTTCCAATCCTCAGCTTAATGATCTGGAGCGGAATGATCATCTACTGGGCCAACGATGCGTACTTGCAGTTCCCCGATTGGTTTTACGAGAAGGCACATCTTTCCTTTCGGCTAGCCGAAGGAATGAGCTACCACTTCATCCTAATGTGGTTTTTTGCGGTCAATGGCATTTGCTATGTAAGCTACACAATCGTTAGTGGCGAATGGCGGGAATTGGTTCCAGGGCCAGGCGCGCTCAAGCAGGCATTTCAAGTTGTCCTTCACGATCTCGGCATCCGAAAAGAACCTCTGCCACCTTCCAAGTTCAACGCCGCTCAACAGATTGCCTATACCGGCGTAGTCTTGATGGGGCTTGGCTCTCTCTTGAGCGGCCTGGCAATTTATCGCCCCGTCCAACTCTCTTTTCTGACGCAGCTTCTTGGCGGCTATCCCAACGCGAGGTTGATTCACTTTCTCCTGACGATAGGCTACGTCGGCTTCTTTGGAATGCACGTGAGCCAGGTGATTCGCGCTGGCTGGAAGAATTTCAAGGCAATGGTGACTGGCAATGAATAACGATAGAAGAGTATTCCTGAAATTGGGCCTTGCAGGTGCCGGAGTAGTCGGAGGCTTGAGCCAACTGCTGAGAGTGTCGCCTCATGCCTTCAACGAAAGCCTCACAAGAAAGTTCCTGGGGGCGAAGCGTGAAGCCCCAACCTTCCCCCGTGATCGTGCCCGTGAACCGAGAGCCAATGGGGATGTCGGGCTCGATGAGGAAGTTACAGATTGGTCTTTGAAGATTGAGGCTCCTGGTCTTGCAACCAAATCGATGTCTCTCGAAGAGGTGAAGTCTTTGCCTCGGGTGGAGATGACGACGGAGCTGATGTGCGTGGAAGGCTGGAGCGAAGTGGTCCATTGGACAGGTACACCACTCCGCCACATCGCTCCTCCCCAAGCGCCCGAATATGTGAGTTTGACCACCCCCGACAAGTCGTATTTCGTCGGGCTGGATCTGGAAAGCGCAATGCATCCGCAGACGCTTTTGGCCTGGGAGATGAACGGGCAACCGCTCACTTCCGAACATGGTGCTCCTTTGAGGTTAGTGATTCCTGTCAAGTATGGAATCAAGAACATCAAACGCATCGGAACAATTCAATTTACAGCACAGCGACCAGCCGACTATTGGGCTAACCGGGGCTATGACTGGTACGCCGCTCTTTAAACAATCGAAAGGTAAATATCAAAATGATCAAGAATATCGCTCTACTCGCAGCTCTTCCTTCGCTCAGGACAAAAATGGAAAAGAAGCCGGCTTCTAACTAGTCTTTACTTAGTTTTTCAGCAAACGGGCTGGACCAACATTCGTGTTAGCCTTCCTTTCGATGCGCTACCTGCCAATTCTGATCATCGCAATATTCACGACAGCTGCAATTGTCGTGATCCAGCCCGGCCGTCAACCGGATGCGAGCTACCTCATCCCCACCGGACAGATTCTGAGTCCCGCCGGCACCTCGATCGAGATAAATGACCGGCCGCTCGGCATGACTCTAAGCCCGGACGGTCGTTGGCTGGCCGCAGTTACCGGATCGAACTTTGCCCCACGGGCTCTTCATCTCATCGAGATCTCTTCACAACGGCTCATCCAATCTCTTCCTCTCGGCGATAGCTTCGTCGGCGTAGCTTTTTCCAATGACGGTTCCAGACTCTATGTTGGGGGCGGTCAAGACCAGAATCTAAAGCGTTTCCGCCTTGTCGACAAGTCTTTTGTCGAAGATCCACCCATTCCCTTGAAAGGTGCCCCTTCAGGGCTCGCCTTGTCCGGCGACCTTGCTCTTGTAGCTCTCAATCAAAGTCACGAATTGGCTGTGGTCAATCTCAGCAATCAGACGGTTCAGAAGATCCCGGTTGGGAGCTATCCATATACGGTCGTCGCCACCAGCACTCGGGCGTGGGTATCAAATTGGGGAGGCCGCAAACCTGGCCCCAATGACAAAACCGATGGAGTCTTTCCCGTGGTGGTGGATCCTCGAACAGGGATCCCTTCAACAGGCAGCGTATCCGTCATCGATCTCGAGACGCGCAAGGTGATAGCGGAAATCGCCACGGGCCTGCACCCAAGTGCGATGGCTCTCGATTCAAATGCAAATACTCTATATGTGGCCAACGCCAACAGCGATTCCGTTTCAGTGATCGATACGTCGTCCAACCGTGTCACTGCTACCATCGACGCTCGCATTACGCCCAAGGCGCCACTTGGCAGTGCCCCCAATGCCCTTGCCT
>CAZZGS010000140.1:3010-9139 GCA_964653845.1 uncultured Bryobacter sp. | reverse complement strand
AGGCTGTTTTCTGCGCATCGGTAATGAATGTAATCTTCAGCGGTCGCCCATTAGACCGCGAAGCGTCCCGCAACGCGCGAGCCAGTTCCGCAAAGCTCGACTTCTCGTCCGTTGGCCCAATGCTGTTAATGGCACCGGTCAACTCAGCACGATCCTTCGATACTGGACTCAAGAAACTAACATGGCTCCCCATGCTCCAGACTTGAGCCGTAGCGCCCATCGGCAAAGCCGAGTTCGCCTCAGTCTTGGCCACCGTCAGCCGATCCCCTTCCCGCATCGAAAACGAGTTGTCCACCACAATCAGATTCAGAGTGTTTCCCGCATTGAGGATCGCCGGTGGCTTGCTCAAAAACGGCTGAGCAAAAGCAAAAGCAATTAACAACAGCAGAAGCAAGCGCAACAACATCAGCAGCTTGTACTTCAGCTTGCGCTGATAAGTAGTAGATTCTGTCCTGCGCTCCAGCAACATCGTAGAAGCAAACTGAACAGGGTCTTGTTTGTGCTGCTGCAACAGATGCAGCCAAACCGGCAGGGCGGCACCCACTGCACCGGCAAGCAACCACCAGGGAGATAGCAAACCCATTGCGCTTACATCCTCCCTTTCCTGGCCGCCAGATATTCACGAAGCCCGGCATCAAGTGGCTTGTCGGTAGGCATCAGGAAGTAATCCATACCGGCACCTTGAGCCTTCGAGCGCAACTCTTCAATGTGATTGTTGATCTTCGTCCTGTACTCCGTTTTCAGATACTCCGGGGTCACTTCTACCGCATCACCACTCTCAAGATCGATCATCGTGGAAGGTCCGGTAATCGTAGGTTCCAACTCCTGACGATCCAAAATATGAAAGAGCACCACTTCATTCTTTTTCCAGCGCAACGGAGCAATCGTTTGAATCACCGTCTCGGGATCGGCGTAAAAATCGGAAACCACAATCACCAGACCCCGCTGGCGAATGTACTCAAGAAACTTTTGAAACGGCTTGGCGAAATTGGTATGTTGGCCAACCTCAGCCTTCTCCACGGCATGCAAAACCTTCTGCAAATGGCCAACACGCGAAGAAGGAGGGATAAACTGCCGCACCTCATCGTCAAACAGAATCAGCCCGGCGGAGTCGCGCTGTTGCACGGCCAGATACACCAGACTTGAAACCAGATAACGGGAGTAATCCAGCTTGTTTGGACTCTTGCCAAAACTCATCGACTTCGACAAATCGAGCAAAACAGTCACCTTGGTATTCGTCTCACCCTTGAAGCGCTTCAGATACATGCGCTCGGTGCGGGCAAACACATTCCAGTCGACATGGCGCAAGTCATCACCCGGTGAATACATCTGGTATTCGGCAAACTCCTGGCTGAAGCCAAAGTTAGGCGACCGGTGCAAGCCATTGACGAAGCCCTGAACCACGGTCTTGGCGACCAGGTCAAGCCCGGAAATGGCTGCGAGCACTTGCGGATCGAGGAAGTTCTGTTGCAAGTCCTACTCCTTGGGTACCGGCACGTGTGCAATCAGGCGCTCAAGCAGGCTGTCGGGAGTTAACTTGTCGCTCTCGGCCTGGAAGTTAAGCAAAATACGGTGACGCAGAATCGGGGCGTAGAGCTTCTGCACGTCCTCGAAAGTGACGTGATAACGGCCCTTCATGAGAGCTCGAGCTTTCGAGGCAAGCACCAGATTCTGAATACCGCGAACGCTGGCGCCAAAGTTCACATACTTCTTCACAAAGTCAGGTGCCGATGGGTCGCTGTGACGGGAAGCCCTCACGAGTGCAACCGCATAGCGCGCTACGCTATCGGCAATTGGCACCATACGAACCAGCGTCTGGAAGCCCAACATCTCCTCGGCCGTTGTGATCGCCTCCGCTTTGCCAGTGGTTGTCTTGGTCGTCATGCTGATAACCTTCAACTCTTCTTCAGCGCTCAGATAGTCAAGAATCGTGTTGAACAGAAAACGGTCAAGCTGCGCTTCAGGCAGCGGGTAGGTACCTTCGAGTTCAATCGGGTTCTGCGTGGCGAGCACAAAGAATGGGCTGGGCAGTTTGTGATGATTCCCGCGAACGGTGACCGTGCGCTCCTGCATCGCCTCAAGCAGGGCAGACTGTGTCTTCGGAGGAGTGCGGTTGATTTCGTCAGCCAGCACGACATTACCAAATATCGGGCCGGGCACGAAGGTCCAATTGCGACGCCCGGTCGCCTGATCTTCTTCGATGATGTCGGTGCCGGTAATGTCTGAAGGCATCAGGTCAGGCGTGAACTGAATCCGTGTGAACTTCAGCCCCAGACTGTCAGCCAGGGTTCGAACGAGCAGCGTTTTCGCTGTTCCGGGCAAACCGGTGATCAGACAATGGCCGCCCACGAAAAGTGCAATCTGCACTTGTTCGAGAACTTCGTCCTGCCCGATGATCACTTTGCGAACTTCTTGGACCAGGGCTTTTTGGACAATTGAGAAACGGTCGACTAGCGCCTTAATCTCGGTGGTGTCGGTTGACGTTTCTAATGGAGTCATGCTCATGAATTAATCCTTGCTGGAATGATTCTCAAGATCGAGTAACAGCTTTTGTGCGGGCTTGAAGCCGGGGGCAAGTTCAAGGGATTGAAAGACTGCCTCCTGCGCTTCTTTGGGTCGCGACAAGGCGACGAGAGTCCTGGCCAAATTGTAGTACGCCCCGGCCGGGTCCACTGGCTTCGAAGCCAATTGGGCTTGAAAGGCCGCAAGCGCGCGGTCAGGCTGCTTGAGATCTAGATAGTATGTGCCAAGCTTTCGATGCAGATCTTCATCGCCAATGGGCGAGATATAGATCAGACGCTTGAGGGCGGCGGCAGCCATCGCTTTGTCACCATTGTCTTCCTCAAGTTGTGCCAATTGCTTCAGGCTCTCCGGGTCGCGGCCACTCGCTGTGGCGTACTGACGCAACACTTCGCGAGTCTTCACCTTATCCCCTTTGGCCGTGTAGGCCTTGGCAAGCACTTCATAACCGCTGGAAAGAATAGCGGTTACCGGATAACCGGAGGTCGCCTTCAAGCCCTCGGCAATCGCTGTATCCCAATCCTTTTTCGCGAGCGCCTTGGTAGCTGCAAGCATGGCAGCGCGAATTTCCTTAAGGTTATCGGCAACTTTACCAAAGCGCTCTCTCATGAAGGCATCGAGCTTGGCATCAAATTCTTTCGGCGTCAGCTTCAAGTGAAGCTGAATCACCTCGGGCGTCGTCTTGCGTTCGGCAAAGCTCAACACCATCGCATTGACTGTGTCCTGGCCGTAGGTCTTGACGATCCAGTCCAGCGCTTGCCCGGCTTGAAAATAACTCAATCCAATCTGCATCGGATCTTTCGGCCGAACGAAGCCACTGTCGAGATCATCGACAGGCAGGAATTTCTTTTCGTTAAGCGCGGTCAGCATCGCAGACTCGGCAGGGTCGCCCCATTCAGGCGAAGCCTGCGTCTCTTCATGCACGCTGATGCCTTCGGTAAACCAGCGCGGCACCAGAAACTTGCTCATCACCAGAATGTAGCTATGGCTCAATTCATGCCACAAGGTTGAGGCCCAATGATAGTCCCCACCTTTGCGAGCTGACGGAGAATCCATGGCCACAACTGGCCCAAAGCTCACACCAGTCGCACCAAGCCCAGGCATGCCCATCGTACGAACGGCGAAGTCTTCGTGATTTGGATAAACTTCTACTTCAAGCGGCACATTAAGGTGCATCTTGTATTTGGCTTCGAATGTTTTGCGAGCCCGCCGCACTTCCTCTTCAAAGTAAGGCTGAAGGATAGCCGCTTCCTTCTTATCAAGCCGAACTTCCCCACCCTCGAACTTGTGCGAAACGAAGTTCTTGTAGCTGTCCATCAGCCGCAGCGAGTTTACGACTTCACTGGAATCGTGCTTGGCGTTGTAGGCCATCTCCAGTTGTTCCCGAGCCTCAACCGGCTTACCGACGCGCATCAGATTAATGCCCAGTTGTTCGCGCGCATCCCAAAGGTCGGGCTTGAGAGCGACAGCCTTCTTGTACAGCTCAATCCCTTCTTCATAGCGGCGATTGAGGATAAAGTGATGGCCGGCCCAAAACCAGGCCTCACCATATTTCGGATTGATCGCAAGAATCTTGTCGAACTGATCTGTGGGCTGGTTCTTGAGCAGCTCAATCGTGCCAAGGATCGCCATCGCATGAAGGCTCTTGGGGTTGATCGAAAGTGCCTTGTTGGCTTCCTCGGCGGCCTTCTTTTCGTCAGAGTTCTCAAGGGCCAGTTGCGCCAACAACTCGCGGGCTTCAACAAGACCGGGGTCGGCTTCGGCTGCGCTCTTGGCCAAATCGGTCGCCTTCGAGTCAAAGCCTTTAGAGAGAATTTTGGCAAGAGCCAGCATCCCCCCCGGATTGGTCTTGTCGAGCTCAAGTGCTTCAGAAATCAACTTGACTGCTTCACCGCGATTGAATCGGCTCCAAAACATCTGTCCGAAACGAATCCGGACGTAAGGATCTTCAGGATATACCTCAAGCGCCAGCTCAAAAATCTTGACCGCCTCATCGTACTTGCCGACACCCCATGTGCCTTCGGCGGCCAGCGCAGGAGACTTCTCTGCCATCAAGGCTACAAAGCAACTGGTGGATTGTACACTATCTCCGGTCGCTTTCAAATCCCAGCAACGGCTTGCTTTCGTACGATCATAGGTCGCGCCAGACGATTTCTTCTTCACCGGGGCCTGCGCCAGCAGTGCGCCAATGGTAAGCACGCCAATGAAGCTGGCGCGCATCACTTGTCGAGCTCCTGCTGAATACGCGCTACCTGCAGCAGCAGATTGCGCATCTCAAGTCTGTATTGGTCGGCCGGCATTGCAGCCTTGCGTAGCTTAAGATTGTCGATTTGCTGTTCTACAGTTTCGCGTTGCTTCAGAAGAGCCTGCTTCTCAGGAGTCTTGGCGGCATTCTGCAAATTGCCAAACACAAGAACTGGCATGCGCATCGCAACCATGGCCTCGCCCTTGGTTGCATCTGGCGTTCGGTAGCCCTGAGCACTGGCAGTATCGGCAATCAGAGGGTGTTCGGTAGCGAGCCGCTTATTCGTCTCGTAATACTTGGTCGTCTTGGACTCGGCATACCGGTAGGCCTCAAGAGCTGAGATCACATCGTTCTTGTCTGCATCCGCTTGCGGGTCGCGAAGTGCTTCCAGCCAATAGCGCGGAAACACGGTCGAAAGCTTCTCAGTTCCGCTCTTGGTCGCCGTGATCACCGTTCGGCCGTCCTGCCGTAGATCAGCAAGGCTCCCGCCACTCGCGCTAGTGGTGTTTACTATCAACTGCCGCTTGGCAGGCACTGGCAACATCCACATCGACAACTCTTTGGCTGTCACATCAGGGCCTGGAAGATTGAACTTGTATTCCACGCCATCGAAGGTGCCGTGACCAATCAAGGTCACAACCAGCGTGTCATCGGCCTTGGCTTCTTTGGCAATCTGTGCAAAGGTCTCCTTCAAATGCACCTTCGTCGACTGTGCGCCACTGAGGCTGAACACCTTAGATACCGGGGCACCCTTGGTTAACTTGTCCAGTTCTTCCACATTGGCCTTGAACCGCGACTCGTAGTCTTCTTGCCCACCAAGACCGCCAATATTCACATAGAAGGTAGTAGCCGCCAGCGGGCCAGCGATGAACATCAACAAATAGCGTTTCATTTAGACAGCCCCCCAACGACGACGGATCATCCACTCGGCAGCTTTGGCTCCAAAGAGCGCGATAAAGATGGCAGGCATATTCCAGAGGTCTTTGGTTTCACGAGTGGTGATGCCAGCCTCAGAATAAGCAATGTCTTCAGGCAGTGACTTTGCCGTAGCGGGAGTGTAGTAATTGCCTCCGGTCTGACGGCTTAAACCCTCAAGCAATTGCTTGTTCTGTTCGGCATGGAAGCTCTCGGCCACACCGTCCTGCCGGATCATGGTGAAGACATCCCGGCCCATCTCTTCTTTGCCGTTCCTGGCCAATACTTCTACTACGTAACTCCCAGGCTTCGGCGCATCCCACTTCGAGGTAAAGATCCCGGCCTGATTGGCATCTGGAGTGAGCTGGATCATAGCAGCCACCCCAGCTGGCCCGATAATGCGAGCTTCAACTGTAGCCGCAGCGACCGGGTTGTAAGCCTTGTCCCTC
>CAZZGS010000140.1:0-3000 GCA_964653845.1 uncultured Bryobacter sp. | reverse complement strand
CACATCTGCACGGAACTCCACGTTACCGTCGTCAAGAAGCAATTGCTTCGAAGGGGTTGCACTGATCTGTGCGGGAGTCTCGTTTACCAGCCAGCGGGAGGTCTGTTGCCAAAAGAGTTCATGGCTCATGTCCTTCACATCCTGGCTCATCTGCCAACGCCAGGTACCGCTGCTGGCAAAGACCGAACTGCGTCCACGGCCATATCTCTGCGTCACAAAGAGCGGAAATCGCCCTTTGCTCGTTGGCAGGGCATCCACTAGAACGGTTGCCCCGGGCTTTGCCGGACCTGTCTCCTGGTAGTTGGCCATAAATGGCAGCTTCTTCCAGCGGTCCACGTTCTTCTGCGTGTCTTCTTCAATTCGGACAATTAGACTGTCTCGTCCGGCGTCGGTTAATTCGGCAGTTGCCGGGTCTCGATGAAAGGTACCCTTGCGATCTGTAAGAGAGATCGGAATCATCTCAGCGATAGAACTCGCCGCCCAGCCGCCATCGCTCAAGGCACCGCGCCCTGCAAGGAAAAGAACGCCACCACCCCGGCGGTCGGCGAAGTTCTTGATCATGGCCTGTTGTTGCGGTGTAAACCAGCTTGCCTCGACACCGCCAATGATAAGACCGCTGAACTTGTAAAGGTCTTCTTCTTTGTCGGGAAAGCCCTGTTCGAGTTCTTTGGGTTCTTCAATACCCTGACGGTAGATCTTGTTCTGGGTTGTCCGAAGCATCGTTGTGAGCTGCAGATTTCGGTCACCCTCCAGCGCCCTGCGGATGAATTTGAAATCCCACTTTGGCTCGCCTTCAACGTAGAGGATGCGCGGCTTCAAGCTCTCGACGTTGATCAACCGGCTCTGGGCGTTATTGTTCGGGTTCTCTTCTTCGGCCAGTTTCACGATCATCGCTTTGACATTGCGGGCACCGGCAAGGCCGGCATTGAAGAGCATCGTCTCGGTTTGTGGCGTCCCCTCATCACCCAAGGTGACTTCGCGCGAAGAGACAATCTTGTCGTCAGCCAGCAGTGCGAGCTTTGCCTTCTGGCCCTTATAGCCATAATGACGAAAGGTAACTGCAGCTCCGATGCGGCTATCAGACAGCGCACGAGGCGGTACGTCAAGCTCCATCACTTCGAGATCCCTGGTCAGGCGTTCTGCTCCAAAACCGATGGTGTGGATCGGAATCTTGCGACGCCGAATCTCACCTAGAGTCTCTGACTCCATGCCACCTGAGTTGTCGCTACCGTCTGAAAGCAGCACGACAGCTCCAATTGGAAGGCTGGCAGATTCTTCCATCATCTGCTTCATCGCTCCACCGAGATGTGTGGTGGTCTGGCTGCCCGTAACGGCATCGAGACTCTGGATGCGTTCGAGATTATTGCCGGCGCGATAGACACTCACCTGAAAGCGGGTACGCAGTTTTTCAAGCAAACCGTCATTCAGCAGTTGTTTGGCCGAGGCAACCCGGGTAGTCTCGTCCTGTTTAAGAAGCATGCTGCGAGAGTCGTCAACAACGACAGCGATGACATTCTGCTGCGGCTTGAGTGCGGTGACCCGAAGCGCTGGGCGCCAGAGCATGAAAAGCACAAGGCAAAGGACAAAGGCCTGAAGAGCGGCAATGGTGATCCAGCGGCGACCCTTTTGTTGCCTGAAGACGAGAAAGAAGACGCCAGCTACAAGGGCAATCGAGAGGACAACCAGCAGCCAGACCGGCCAGCCCGAGGCGAAAAGGAATTCACCTTTGGAGAATAGCCGGGATGGGTAAAGAAACAACGATTCAAACATTCGCGCTCATTAGATGCCCGCTTAGTGCGTCATGCTGTAGATGATGTAATTTAATCCAATTCTGTAGGCCATTGAGGTGTATCGCTCTGGATACTGTGGCATGTCGGCGTGTTCCCAAGCGTCCCCCAAGTCCATGTTGTGGCACATTGCTACTACAATCCGGCCCTTTTCGTCATAGATCGCTCCCCACTTCTCTTTGACTCCGTCCTGTTCATAAGTGTTGCCGGTATAGAACATGACAATGCCAGGAATCTGAATTCGATCATCGAGATCAAAGAGCATGTGGAAGATGGCATCCCTGTTAGGGATGTCCACCACAGGCCGATCCGGGAAGACCCGGCTCATCGAGCGCATGAAGATTTCCCATTCGATAGTTCCGTGGAAGTCGTCGACCATCAGAAAACCGCCGCGGTTCAGGTACTCTCGCAGCTTGGCAGCTTGGGAATCGGACAAATCCCAGTGTCCGACCTCGACGCCGTAGATCCAGGGATAGTCGAAGATCTTGTCCGTATCAAGATCTACCACTTCTTCTACGCTACGCACATGGACGCGTGAGAGGCGCCGAATGCCTTGGGCGAAGTGGCGTTCGGCTTTCGGGTAGTCTGTGGTCCAGCTTCCCCGAACACCCCAACTACCAGATCCCTGGCGGTAAGAGTTGTAGCGAAGGCGAGCGAAGACCCATTCGGTCTTTTCGGCAGCATCTGTGGGGGATGGCTCTGGCTCATCGTCGTCTTGCAGGAATGGCAATCGCCCCCTGCCGCGTTGGAAGGCCAGACAGGCTCCGGCCAACAAGAGAACTGCGCAAAAGGCTCGGAGATTACGATTCATTGCTATCACCCAGATTGTGCCTACTCTAACACGGACGAAACAAAGCGGATCTCGTTACCCATATTCCGAAAACAAATTGACAGGGGTTGTTCCAGAGCACCCAATTCCGAGACATAATTCATATTTGGAGCGAACAGCGAGCATGGGGAACGACAGCCTTACTATTACAGACAACCGAACCGGCAAGACCTACGAATTGCCGTTGAAGCATGGCAACATCCGGGCCATGGATCTGCGACAGATCAAATCAGATGAAAAGGATTTCGGGGTTATGTCATATGACCCCGCTTTTTTGAATACGGCGGCATGCGAAAGCCGCATCACCTACATCGACGGAGATGTTGGGATTTTGCGCTATCGCGGCTACCCGATCGAGCAACTGGCCGAGAAGTCGACCTACCT
>CAZZGS010000139.1:0-9140 GCA_964653845.1 uncultured Bryobacter sp. | reverse complement strand
GGAGCGCGAAATTTTGTCCAGTGGCAAGAGCCGGGCTTTTGTTGGGTCGCGCGCGGTTTCTGCCGGGTTTCTCAAAGAGCTACAGCCTTTTCTCGGGGATATTCATGGCCAGCATGATCAGCAGCGGTTGTTTAGCGCGGTAGAGCAGCGGGCGATGCTCGATGAATTTGCCGGAAATGAAGCGGTGCTTGAGAAGGTGGGTGGGTTATGGAATGCGTTGCGGGCGGCTGAAGGGGAGTTGCGGCAACTCGAAGAACGCGAGCAGGAAATGTTGCGGCAGCGGGATGTGTGGAGTTTCCAGAAGCAGGAGATTGAAGCTGCCGACCTGAAGCCAGGGGAAGATGTTTCGCTCGATCAGGAATTGCGGGTGCTGGCTAATGTCGTGAAGCTGAAGGAGCAGGCGGGTGGGGCGTTCGAGGCTTTGCAGGAAGGTCCGGAGAGCGCGATATCTGTGTTGAAGGTGGCGATCAAGCGGATCGTGGAATTGCGCCGGATTGATGAGAGTCTGGACGGCGTGCTCGACAGTTTGCGTAGCGCAGAAGTTTCAATCGATGACGCAACGAGCGATCTTAGCCGCTATCTCGGCAAGCTTGAGGCAGATCCTGGGCGCCTGCAATTTGTCGAGACCCGGATTGGCGAAGTAGATAAGTTGCGGCGTAAATATGGGCACACGGTGGAAGACATTCTCGTTTTCTACGACAAGGTGTGTGCCGACTTGAGTCTGGTGGAAGGTGCCGACGAAAGGCGTGATTATCTGAAGAAGCAGGTTGAGAAGCTGCGGGATGATTATCAGAAGGCGGCGGCTGATCTGACGGCGAGGCGCAAGAAGGCGGCAGGCAAGCTCGATCAAAAGGTCGAAAGCGAACTGAAGGACCTGAACATGGAGCGTAGCCGCTTTGTGATCGCGGTGCAGGAGGCAGAGTGGAGTGTGGCGGGGACGGACGATGTGCGCTTTCTGATCTCGACGAATTTGGGTGAGGAGCCGAAGCCGCTTGAGAAAGTGGCCAGTGGCGGCGAGTTGTCGCGATTGGCATTGGCGCTGAAGGTGTCGCTAGCGGCCAAGGGTGGCAGGACGATGGTCTTTGATGAGGTGGATACAGGCATTGGCGGTAGTGCGGCAGAGCAGGTGGGCAAGAAGTTGAAGATGCTGGCCGGGAAGAATCAGTTGCTGTGCGTGACGCACCTGGCACAGATTGCGGCGTTTGGGGATCACCACTATTCAGTGTCGAAGAAGGAATTGAAGGGTCGGACGCATAGCGTAGTGGAAGAGCTAGACGGCGCGGCGCGGGTTAAGGAAGTGGCGCGGATGATTGGCGGGCAGCGCTTGACCGATGAGGCAGTGCGCTATGCCGAGCAGTTGATTGAGATGGGAGCGGCAGTTTAGCGAAAGCTGCTTGGGGATTCATTTTTGATCTAAAACTATCTGTCCAGCAGCTTGCTCGTGAAAGTGGAGGTCCATCACTAACATGGATTCACAATCTTTATTGACCAATGTGATTGAGCAGTCATCGAACAGACGCCGATTCATGCAGAAGCTGGGTGCCGCCACTGCGGTGCTTGGTGCTGCCAGTGCTGTTCAGGCACAAGATACAGCAATTACAGATGTTGACATACTTCAGTTCGCTTTGAATCTGGAATACCTGGAAGCTGAATTTTACACCATAGCCACTAGCGGCCGTTCTATTGATACGTTCGGCGTCGGAATCACCGGCGAAGGCACTGCAGGGGCAACCACGGGCGGTTCCAGGGTCATTTTTAACAATTTCCCGGCCCCGGTTAGCAACATCATGGAAGAGCTGGCATTTGACGAGCGCGCCCACGTTACCGTGCTTCGCACTGCCTTAACTGCTGCTGGTGTGATGCCAGTGGCCAAACCAGCGATCAATCTCAACGGATTAGGATTCGGCTTTGGGGGACAGGTAGATTTTATTATTTTGGCTCGAATTCTAGAAGATATCGGCGTGACGGCCTACACCGGTGCAGCACCGCTGATCACGGACAAGGCGATTCTTGGCGTTGCCGCACGGATTCTCGCCGTTGAGGGTTTCCATGCCGGGAACATTCGTCTGCTCATTGCTCAGAATCGATACAACACAATGAAGGTGGATGGAGTTGATGTGCTGCCTCCGCCAAGCGGGGCAAAATTTTTTGCCACCGATAACAATGCTCTGGCTACGATTAGAACTCCGGCACAAGTTCTCTTTCTGGCCTATGGCAAAGAGAACGCGATGGGTGGCGGATTCTTTCCGGCAGGCTTCAACGGAAAATTGAAGATGTCGGGCAAATCTGCGTAGCCAAATTGGCTATAATCGTGAGCGGTGAGGTGCGAGAGTGGTTGAATCGAACGGTCTCGAAAACCGTCGTACCCGAAAGGGTACCGTGGGTTCGAATCCCACCCTCACCGCCAGTTTTCATTCCTGCGGATTCACTTCTATTTAGTGGATCCGCAGCTATCGTTTTTCCCACCCGAATTCTATCTCCATAAATTCATTGCTACCTGGTAGATTGTGCCCTGCTTTTCGGCATCGGCCTGTATGATTTGATGGAGATCGATGGGCAACACTTCATCTCCAGCGCTATCCAGCAAGCGATAGCTCTCATTTTCATGTGCGATTTCGATCTGAAACCAGGCTCTAAGCAAGGGAACCATTTCTTTCCTGTGGTCTCTACAGAGCCGCACAAAGTCCTTCTCGCTGATCTCATATCCGGTACGCATGTCCAATAGTAGGGCGTGCACGCACTTTCTTCTGGATATATGATGCGGGCATGAGCATTGACCGCAGAAGTTTTATTCTGATGCCGCTGGCTGCGAGTTTGCATAGCCAAGATGGGGCAGGGCGCTGGACGGAAGCCCAGGCCTGGGCCTGGTACAAGAAGCAGGGCTGGCTGCTGGGTTGCAACTACACGCCTGCTTATGCGATCAATCAACTCGAGATGTGGCAGGCCGATACCTTCGATGCGAAGGCAATCGACCGCGAACTGGGGATGGCTGAAGGAATCGGACTAAACACGCTTCGTGTCTTCCTGCATGACCTGCTTTGGACGACAGATTCCGCTGGCCTAGTGAAGCGGATGAATACGTTTGTCGGCATCTGCCAGCGGCACAAGATCAAGCCCATGTTTGTGCTCTTCGATTCGGTTTGGGATCCGCAGCCCAAAGCAGGTAAGCAACGAGCGCCCAAACCTGGCGTGCATAACTCTGGCTGGGTGCAGAGCCCCGGGGCGGAGATTCTGGGGGACCCGGCGAAGTTCGTCAAACTTGAAGCGTATGTGACGGGAGTGATGTCCGCTTTTGCCAAAGATGCCCGGGTGCTGGCCTGGGATCTCTGGAACGAGCCGGACAACGGGAACGGCAATAGCTATAAGTCGAAAGAGTTGGCAAACAAGACGACGCATGTGGAAGTATGGATTCCCAAGGTGTTTGCGTGGGCCAGATCCACCAAGCCGGTGCAGCCGCTAACCGTGGGTGTGTGGCAGGGCAAAGACTGGTCGAACAACGAATCGATGAGCGCGGTGGACCGAATGCTTATCGGGATGTCAGACGTGATCTCTTTCCATAACTACAGCGCAGCGCCGGAGTTTGAAAAACGGATGAAGGCGCTTGAGCGGCTGAAGCGGCCTCTGCTCTGTACCGAATACATGGCGCGCGGCGCTGGCAGCACTTTTGAAGGGATATTGCCAGTTGCAGCCAAATATGATGTGGCGGCCTACAATTGGGGCTTTGTGCAGGGCAAGACGCAGACCGATCTCCCCTGGGATTCCTGGCAGAAGCCCTATGTGGGCCGTGAGCCTAGTGTCTGGTTTCATGAAATCTTTCGCAAAGATGGCAAGCCCTACCGGCAGGAAGAAGTGGATCTGATCCAAAAACTCACGTCGGAGAAATCGCGCCGCTAAGTTGATCGATTCTTGCGTGCCCTATCGCATGAGCTGTTTGGAGCGAATGCAATGTCAGCGGCAGTAGATCATTTAGGGGCAGATAAACTCGTCCTCGTGTTGTGTCGATTTGAAGACGCAACCGGGGCGGTTTTTGAAGCCGGAGAAACCGGGCGAATCCGCACATCGACCTCAATTGGGCCACCAGCGTATGCACCATCGAATTGATGCAGGGCGCATGCCAGTGAGAGTTTCTTGCCTTGAGGTTTCGACTGAGGGCAAGCTCGGCAATGCAATCACCCGGCTTGAAGCTGTACAGCTCTTCCCTAGACTTCGACTTTGCTCAGACTGGCATTCCAGCGGATCCGCCGCCCAGACTTGAGCGACATATTGGCCATCTGCACAACCAGCGCAGCCTGAAAACCCAATGCCATCGGTGCAGTGGGTTTCTTTCTGGTACGCACGCAGTGCAGGAAGTTCTGCACGTGAAGGTCCGTAGCCCAGCCGAAGCCTTTTGCCGAAGTCCTCTCGATCGTGGGGCTGTCTTCGGCTCCTTCAGGGTAAACACGACAGGTCTCTCGCCCAATATCCATGCGAGCTTTGTCGCCATCCAGATGATTCATCTGATCGTTGCGGCTCTTGTATTTCATCGCGGCGTAGTTGATCGAGAAAACACCGAGGAAGTCTTCCGGATATTCCACGCTGACGACGACGGATTCTGGGGTGTCGAAGCCCGATCGGTGGGGTTTGCCTGCGGCCGCTGTCACCGCAGCGGGGTAACTGGCGTTCATTAGTTGATGGATGCCATCAAAGACATGGGCACCCTGGTCGGCTACGATGCCTCCTGCGTAATCCGCATAATTGCGCCAGTTTCGAAATAGGTCCGGGTTGAGGCCTGTGCGCTTCTCAAGCGGGCCTTGCCATTGTTCCCAGTCGAGTGGGCCATCGAGTTTGGATGAGGCAGGATTGCCGCCCAGGTAGTTGTTGAGCCACCAGGAGCGCACCATTCGGACTTTGCCCAAAGCACCAGAAGCAATAATTTCCCGGCCTTGCTGGTAGAGGTCGTAACTGCGACGCTGCATCCCCACCTGGATGATCTGCTTTGTCTTCTTTTCTGCTTCCACCAGGGCAACGCCTTCTTCGGGAGTGCGGCAGAGCGGCTTTTCGACGTAGATGTCCTTGCCGACAGCAAGTGCATCGAGAACCATGCGGGCATGCCAATGCTCGGGCGTTGCGATCAAGACGGCCTGGATAGATTTGTCGTTGAGCAGATCGTGATATTTGCGATAGGCTTTTGGGGATGTGCTTTGCGCCTTATTGGCAGTGGAGAGCCCGCGCTCAAGATTTGGCTCATAGACATCGCAGATCGCGTTGACGCGGAGTGATGGGTCTTTTTGGAAGACCGTCATGACAAAGGTGCCGCGACCGCCAGCGCCGATCACGCCGAGTGAAACCGGGTCCGAGGGAGCGGTCAAGGCGGCAGATGTGAGCAAAAAATTTCTACGATTCAACGGACTGGTTGTCATCAAAAATTATCCTTACAGTAACGCGTTATTCATTTTGATTGAAGTTCGCAACATTACTATTTGATAGATGCCAAGTTACTTCACCCATTCTCTGGTGCTTTTGAGCGCTGCTGCGATTGCTTCGGCGCAGGACCCCGTGCTGAACGTATTGGGAACCTACCGTACAGGATCTTATAACGTTTCAGCGGCTGAAATCGCCGCTCACGATCCGCAGACGCAAAGGCTCTTTGTCGTGAATGGCGCAGACAGAACCATCGACGTTCTTGACATGCGCAATCCGTCGAACATGACCCGCATCAATCGATTGAGCTTTGCCGCCGAAGTGGGCTTTGCCGCCAATAGTGTTGCCGTCAAAAATGGCATTGTCGCAGTTGCCGTTGAGGCTAGCCCAAAGACCGACCCCGGTTCGGTTGCCTTCTACAATGCCGACGGCCAACTCTTGAAGACCTTGAAGGTGGGCGCGCTCCCGGACATGATCACCTTTTCGCCCGATGGCAAAAAAGTGCTGGTTGCCAATGAAGGCGAGCCAAGCGACGACTACAAAACAGACCCCGAGGGCAGCGTCAGCATCATCGACATTAGCAAGGGCGTCGAGGCGCTGACTCAAGCCGATGTGATGACTGCGGATTTCCGCTCGTTTACCAGAGCGAATCTCCCGGCTGGCGTCAGGGCATTCGCGCCTGGTGCAAGTATCGCTCAGGACATGGAACCGGAATACATCACGCTGACCCCTGATTCCAAGACGGCTTATGTGACCGTACAGGAAGCCAATGCGATCGCAATCATTGACGTGGATACTGCCAAGGTAACGAGGCTGGTGCCGCTGGGGCTCAAGCCGCACTGGTTGCCTGAGAACTCACTCGATGTAAGTGATCGTGATGGGGCATTTGACATGCGCACCTGGACGATCTGGGGCATGTACATGCCGGACGCCATCGCTGGATATGTGGCGGCAGACGGTAAGTATTATCTGCTGACCGCAAATGAAGGCGATTCGAGAGACTACCCGGGCTACTCGGAAGTAGCGCGCGTGGCAACCTTGAAACTCGACCCGCAACTCTATCCAAACGAAGCCGAATTGAAGCTCCCGAGCGAACTCGGCCGCTTGAATGTCACCAGCGCAACTGGGGATCTGGACGGCGATGGGGATATCGACGTGCTGCACGTCTTTGGTGCGCGCTCATTTTCGATCTGGGATGCCAATGCGTCGATGGTCTATGACAGCAAGAACGACTTTGAGCGCCTACAGGCGACTGACTATGTTGGGCTGCAAAATATGGGACACACCAACAATACTCCCGATGACCGCAGCGATGACAAGGGCCCTGAGCCTGAGGGCGTGACGGTTGGTGCCATTCGCGGCAAAACCTACGCGTTTATTTCGAATGAGCGACTGAGCAACATTATGATCTATGACGTCACCGACCCCAAGGCCGTCCGTTTTGCAAGCCAATGGTGGAACCGGAATCCGGCCGCGGCTACAAACACTGCAGCAGCCGGAGATCTGGGCCCGGAGGGAATTCTCTTCATTCAGGCCAGTGAGAGCCCGAACGGCAGGCCACTCCTTGTAGTTGCCAATGAGATCAGCGGCACTACGACCGTTTGGCAGGTGAACTAGTCGACGAAGCCGCGCCAGGTATTGCCTTTTTCGTCGCGCAGGACGATGTCGCTGCCTTGCATCGAAACCCCGGAAATGTAGTTGCCTTCGGAATCCCTGAAGCGGAAGCGAACCATGGTGTCGAACGTTTCTGCCACACCGCGCCATTCGCGGCCAAATTCGTCTCGAAGCCGAATGAAATCGCCGTCGCCAAAGCCATGCAGCAATTGATTGCCTGAACCCTGGATGCGGTAATAGCCAGTCTTGGCCGCCGAAGTGCCTCGCCGACGTTTGATGATCATTTGTGGACTGTCTATCGGCGGTTTGAGGAATAGACTTTAGTGACTAGTTCTATCTGGAAACCCGATATACTGCACTTCTTCTTCCAGCATCAGGTCGAATTCGTTAAAGACGAGCGACTTGAGAGTGTCGATTAGCTGGCAAACCTCGAATGAGGTGCCGTTGCCAGTGTTAGAGATCAGGTTGGCGTGATAACTAGCGACCTCGATGCCCCCGTTTTTCATGCCTTTTGAGCCGATCTGTTCAAGGAACCAGGCCGAAGGCACTTTGCCGGCGCGCATGATGCCGGGTGGGACGCGATTGAGGGCCTTCTCAGGAAGTTCGGCGACGAAGAGATTCTTGAAGATACTGCCGGCGCATTTCAAAGTAGGCGGGAATTTTTCGTTGCGAGTGGTAAGGATTTCGTTTGCGGTTTGCCGGATCTCAATCGGATCGCCCGGGGCAAGCTGGATGCGGGCGCTCAAAAGAATCCAGTCTTTACGGAATTTGAAGCCGCTGGTGCGGTAGGCGAAGCCGCAATCCGAATTGGGAATGTCCCGGAACTGGTGGCCATCATAGACACGGACGCTTTCGACAAAGTCCATGATGGTCTGGCCGTAGGCACCTGCATTGCCGTAGAGTGCGCCCCCAAACCAGCCGGGGATGCCGGTCATCCGCTCCATGCCGGTGAGGGCCAGATTGGTATGGAAGTCGACCAGATCCTGCCAGAATACTCCCGATTCGGCAATCGTCTTGCCGTCTTTGCGGGTGATGGATTTTCCGGTAAAGCGCAAAACGATCCCATCGAAGCCGGAGTCGGAAACAATCAGGTTTGATCCGCCGCCCAGGGTGATTAGAGGCAACCCGGTTTCCTCGAGCGCTGCCAAAACGGCCGGAAAAGCCTCTGCATTCGATAAATCGACGAAAAAAAGGGCTGGGCCACCCAGCCCGAAACGGGTGTGGCGGCTGAGCGGCTCATTTTCCCGAATCGAGATTTCTTTCGCGAACCGTTGCGCTAAGTTGTGTATGCCCTGCATCCTTAATTAGTATGGCCCGCACCAAGGCAACGTTCCCCGGATTCCCTAAAGAAGCTTTGCAGTTTTTGCGAGGCATCGAGAAGAACAACAACAAGCAATGGTTTGACAAGAAAAAAGAAGAATACGAAAACAGCGTGAAAGGGCCAATGCTGGCTCTGGTGGAAGCGATCAATGCCGAGATGGTCAACTACGCTCCCAACTACATCACCGAACCGAAGAAGGCTGTCTTTCGGATCCATCGCGATGTTCGTTTTGCCAAAGACAAGACTCCCTACAAGACGAATATCGCCGCGGGCTGGCAACGTCAAAATCTGAATAAGAACGAATCTGCCAGCTTCTACATGCACCTCAGTGCGAAGGAGCTCTTTGTGGGGGCCGGGATCTACATGCCCCCACCCGAGCCGATGAAGTTGATGCGCAACCACATTGCGGCCCACCACCAGGAATTGCGCGAAATTCTGGCCGATAACCAGTTGCGCAAATGGATGGGTGGCTTGCAGGGGGAATCGATGACGCGGATGCCGCTGGGCTTCCTCGGGGCGCATCCGGCAGAAGATCTACTGCGGCGCAAGATGTACATCGTCTGGGTGGAACTGCCTACAGATCTGGTCTTTACACCGGATTTTCTGGCCGACCTGTCGGCACGCTTTGAAGCCGCAACACCGTTCCTCGAATATCTGAACCGCCCCATTCAGTTGGCGGCGCAAAAAGCAAAAACAGCTCAGTCCTTTATGTAGACTACGCGGCCACCAACGATTCAAAGTGTTCAATGCGGTGGCTCGAATCGCGCTTACCGTTCACCTTCGATGCGTTTTCGTAGGCATTAAG
>CAZZGS010000138.1:1733-9151 GCA_964653845.1 uncultured Bryobacter sp. | reverse complement strand
TCGTGCGACCGGTCCCAACATTGAAAACATGGCTTTTGCCCGGAGTCATTTTTACCGTCGGCGACTTTTCGAGAACCTGCACGACATGGCTTACAGGGACGTAGTCGCGAAACACCTTACCCTCACCTCTCATGCTGGCTGGTACGCTGCCGTCGGGAAAACGAAACGCGTGGCGCACCAGGTACGTGATCAGCCCGGCACAGCCCCAACCAATGACATTACCCAGACGCAGAACGATTCCAGTCTTGCCTGACTGGTTCGCCCATTGATGCAGGGTTCTCTCAGCAGCGGCCTTTGAGAGTCCGTAGGAACTAATCGGACGAACATCTTCCCAGACGGGTTGGCCCCCAACTCGCGCTGAGTTGCCGTATACCGAACAGGATGAGGAATAAATGACCCGCTCTGGGCGGAATGTGTCAATCGACTTCAACATACCTCCCAGCGTGACTTCAAACATGCGAGGAATCGCATTCAACTCGGTGATCACAGTGCCCGCAGCGGCCATATGTAAAAGCACTGGGAAGCCCTCTTTTGGAACATGCGTTTCGATTGGAGCCAAATTACATACATCCACAGGGAAATGTTTGACCTCTGACTTCAACTCGATTGAATCCATCAGCCTTGAACCGATAAAGCCTCCGGAGCCGGTGACGACTACTCCGGAGGCTGTAATTGAAACACGTGGCAGTGGGGTTCCCTCCTAGACCGAACCGACCAGGCTGGCTTCGGAGACGCCTTCACGAGTACACTGGCGTACCTGCCAATCCAGCTTGATGCGCGTCACGAGCTTGGATAGTCCCTTTACCTTGGTAGACCAGGTGCTGAGTGCCGCTTCCATTTCTCGCAAGCCTTCTTCGGAATAGTTGAACTCGAACAATTCCGGTTCCGACAATTGGTAATTGGCGGGATTCTTGTAGTCATCCGCGGCCAGCCAGGCTGGGATGTCGTAAGCCAGTTTGGCTGAGCCGTTGGTCAGAATCTGATCGACTTCTTTGCCAGCGGCGTGTTGGTGATGGATGAAGGTCGTGAAATCTTCCCAGAACTGTTCGAAATTCGGGATCTGTTGGTCGATCCCGCGCTCGACGAGCAAGTTCCTGGTTGTTCCCATGGCCAGCCCACAGATCTCATCCCAGAGGTGGAAGGATGCGATTGCGCGATACCGGTACATAAGGTTGTCGCCGATCTCGCCAGCCTGCAAGCGGCGGAAGTTCTCATCCTGTTGATAGTGAGCAATGCAGTCTTCACGGCTTTCAAAGAGT
The DNA here is from genome assembly GCA_964653845.1 of uncultured Bryobacter sp. Taxonomy (GTDB): domain Bacteria; phylum Acidobacteriota; class Terriglobia; order Bryobacterales; family Bryobacteraceae; genus Bryobacter. The sequence goes on along the minus strand of CAZZGS010000138.1, from coordinate 7,892 downwards.
TCATTGCAGGTTTCTGCAACAAAGCTGTCAAGGAACTCGCGCACAACGGGCTCGCCAGTCTCCATTGCCGGCAACATGGAACCCCACCATTCCGAATTCTTGATGCCCCATTCGCGTGCGAATCGTACAACCGGTTCAAACCAGCCGTCATTCCAGAACACACTGGACATCATGTGAAGCTTTCGGCAGGTGAGATAGTCTTCAAAGGGCAGCGTGTCGGTGGACACGATGATCTCTTCGGTGTCAAACACCTTCTCCTCTTCGTAAATGCCAGAGTTTTTTGGCAGAATGCGGAACTTTGTGCCAAACCGGAACTGGTCGCGAGAGGCGACCGTTTCCATCTCTGAACCCTTCAACATCATGGCCTGGAAGTTGTGCATCTGGTTGATGTTACTGTCAAGCAACGTGTTGAGTCCACGGAGGTGGCTCTGCAGCGATTCCCCAGGGAGTCCGAGGATCAAGTCAGACACTGACTTCAAGCCACGGCCACGCATGTGGACTTCGAGCTGCTTGTAGGCATCCAGCTTGATTGTCTGCCGTTTCACCTTGCGCAACACATCTTCGTCAAGCGATTGTACGGCTTGATACAACACCAGTGCTCCACCGACCTTTTCGACCGACTTGATGATGCGATCCGCACGGTTCTTGCCGGTCGTTGCATCGATAAAGGTCGGCCATGCATACTGCCGCTGCATTTCGCCGATGTAGCCGGAGATGTCGATGTCACGCTCGAACATGCCGTAGTTGGAGTCGGCAATTCGAAGTGTTCCCATTTTTGGGGAATACTGTTTGATCTTCTTGGCGATGTAGTGGATTTCTTCCTTGATCCTCTCCACTGAGAAGTTGTGAACCTTCGTGTACCAACTCGTACCTTGCACGCAGAATGTGCATGTGAAGGGGCATCCACGATTGGTTTCAATCATAGGTGCAAGCTTGCCATCGAAGAATTCGTCCTGGATGCCAGTCAACCAGGCAGACGGGATTTCATCAATGTCGAAGTGGCGAGGTGCCGCAGTGCTGCGCACTACCTTAGCATCCCCGTTTCGATACACCGACGAAGCGATTTCGTTGCATCTAAATTTCTTAAGATCCATGTTTGCGTCAAAAAACTGACGGGCGATGTCGCAGGCAAGGAAGTCTCCTTCGCCCAGCACGTATACATCGAGCCAGGGACGCTGCTCCACATAAACGATCTGCCGCTCAGGTTCAAGCGAGATGTTTGGCCCGCCCATAACTGTGAGTACATTTGGATTGATTTGTTTGGCCACTCGAAACAGGAAGTGGCTGAGTGCTTCATTCCATACGTAGTTGCTCAACATCAGGATGTCCGGCGGCGCGGCCTTCATCGCGTCGATAAGCCGGTCGGGATACACAAACAGGCGCGAATTGATTTCAGCGCCATTTGGGTCGACCTTGTCCATAACTGCTTTCATGGTTGCAATTCCAAGTGGCATACAATCGTTGGCCACAACCCCGGAATAGTTGTAGCGAAGATCTGCAAGATAAACACGAACTGACATAATTTCCTCTTTTTCGTTTGCTTAACTTTAGGGCCAGTTTAACTGGCTGATTCTGTTCTTTCCAAATGGTTGCGGTACCACGCGACAGTCCTTTTCAGACCTTCGTCCATACCGTATAGGGGCGACCAACCCAAGCGTTCATGGGCTTTGGCGGAGTCCATGTACTGCTCTCGGATCTCATTATTTGCAATATTCTCGACTATCGGTACAAGATCCTTGCGGTCCATGACCGCAAGGATCTTGTCCACCAGGTCGAGCATGGTCAACTTGAGACCAAGGCCGAAGTTGAATGCTTCACCGGCCATAGCGGGGTTAGCCGCCAAGTGCTCGGCAAGGCAAAGATAAGCTTCCACTGCGTCCTCAACGTAGAGGAAATCCCGGATGAACTTGCCATCGCTTCGGATCTTGAACTTTTCACCATTCACCGTGGCGCGAACGGCACCCGGGATCAGCCGGCTGTAATTGAGGTCGCCTCCACCAAAAAGATTGCCGCAACGCACGATTCCGACCTGAAGCTTGTAAGCTCGGGCGTACATTTGCGAAATCAGATCAGCGCAGCTTTTAGAGACCTCATAAGGAAACTGTCCAATCAGAGGATGATCTTCGCGGTATGGCAAGTTGGGTGACTCGCCATAAGCCTTGTCTGAGGACGCAACCAAAACCTGTTGCACACCCGTCTGGCGGGCTGCTTCGAGCAACATCCAGGTGCCCTTTACATTTGTTTCAAGTGTGCTGACCGGGTCTGCCTTGGCTACGCCAACCAGTGTCTGGGCACCAAGGTGGAATACGGTTTGAACCGAGTATTCCGCCATTGTACGGCGCAAAAGGCCTTCGTCAGTCAGCGAACCGTGCACGGAAGCAAGGCGATTGAGCCAGCCATCACGCACCAGAAGGCTGCGCGGTGCACCGTCGCGGACCAGTAGCACGACGTTCGCACCACGCTTTGCAAGGGTGGGCGCGAGCCAACTGCCCAGCAAGCCCGTTCCCCCGGTGACGAGCACCGATCTGTCTTTCCAGAATGAGTTATTTTCTGCCATAAATTTTCTCCAAGCTAATTGCCATGATTTGGCGGCACTCGAGTCTCCCGGGGCCGGTAGTCGTCAAGTTTAATTTCGAAATAGTTCCGGAACCATTTAATCGTCCGCTGCATGCCTTGATCGAGCGAATATTCCGGATGCCAGTCCAAGAGTCGACTGGCTTCATTGATGTCGGTGGCTTCTTCGCTAATCTCAGGAGTCGAAGAAGTACCAACCATCGGTTCAAGGTCAGTGCGCCCTGAATGTTTGAGAATTAAGCGCACGAGATTGAGCAGGGAAAGGCGTTCTCCCAGTCCAAAGCCGATTTGCTTCTGGCTCAGAGAATCTGAGGTTGCCAACCGCTCCCCAAATCGAAGGTAAGCGGAGACGGCATCCTCCACGTAGAGAAAGTCACGCTGGGATTCTCCCGGTGTCCTGAAGCGGAACCGGTCTCCTTGAAAGGTGGATCGAATGGCACCAGGAATCAGGCGGCTGAAATGCAGGTCGCCGCCCCCATAAATGTTTCCGAAACGCAAGATGCCCACCCGCATCTGGTAAGTGTGGGCAAAAGCGATCGCGATTCGTTCCATGCACGCCTTCGACACCGCATAGGGATGTTGAAGCATGGCAGCGCCGAGTTTGTTACCTCTGCTATCTGCCGGGTGTGTATCGGTGGCGCTCACAAGCAATGTGGAGGCGATCAGCGTCTGATGTACGCCCTTGCGCCTGGCGGCATCGAGCAAATTCCAAGTGCCTCTGGCATTCACTTCAAGGGTAGAAACCGGGTCGGCATTGGCCACTCCCACTACCGTCTGCGCCCCGAGGTGAATGATAGTATGAATCGAGTTTTTACCAATCACCCGGTCCAATCGTTGTTCGTCACAAAAGTTGCCGGCAACCACATTAATTTTGCCGCTGGTATTCGCCAATCGGAAATGGCTGCGGGGCGAGCCGTCGCGGACAAGTGCGGTCACCTCAGCTCCTTGTTGTGCAAGGGCCGATACCAGCCAACCTCCCACAAGGCCTGTTGCCCCTGTTACGAATACGGACTTTTGCGACCAGAACCGGCTGGTCTCGGGCGGCAGAGGCATCGTTACTCGTTCTCCGGTTTGTGGATGCCCATCCACGGCACTTGTCCCGAGCTGCACAGCCGCTCAAGTTCCTGCTGGTCCTTGCTGGTGTCCATCGACTTCCAGAAGCCCGTGTGACGATTGACGTAAAGTTCACCCTTGCGGCAAAATTCGGGAAGCACATTGGATTCCAGGTTGTGACCTTGCCAGTTCATAAGCGCTTTCTTCTCAAAGGCCATGAAACCGGCATTGATCCAATAGTCTTGAATCAACGGCTTTTCTTCGAAGCGCTCCACTTGGTCCGTTTCATTGAAAACCACCAGACCATATTGTGATCTCAATGGCACTGTGGTGATCGTCGCCACGCCGCCGCTTCTCCTGTGGCCTGCAAGCAGTGCGTTGAGATCGAGGTTACCCAATCCATCGCCATACGTAGCGAAAAAGTGATCCCCAACGTAGGTGCCACATCGCAAAATCCGGTCGCCGGTATCGGCATCGTCCCCGGTGTCGACAATCCGAATATTCCAATCCGGGAAACGTCCATCGAAATAATCGAATAGCATTTCTTTGCGGTGGCCGGCAGCGAGCACAAAATGAGTGAAGCCCTGAGCCGCGTAAATGCGCATCAAGTGCACCAGGATCGGGACGCCTTGGATAGGCATCATGACTTTGGGCATGTATTCGGTATACGGGTAGGAGCGAGTGCCCTTACCACCGCATAGAATTACGACTGCTGTTGAATCCAATTCAGTTTCTCCCTTTTAACTTCGTGAGGCTAACCGCTCATAAACTTCAAGCGTTTTTGCTGCTGTATTTTCCCAGTTGTAAAGCTCAGATCGCTTCAAACCGGCTGTGCTCATACGGGCACGCAATTCCGGATCGATACTGACTCGGAACATCGCTTCCGCGATTTCCTCAGTTTTATAAGGGTCGACCAGCACCGCCGCCTCTCCGGCCACCTCAGGTATACAGGAAAGGTTGGATGAAATCACTGGTGTGCCACATTTCATGGCCTCAACAATGGGCAATCCAAAACTCTCCCACAAAGAGGGAAAGATCAATGCCGTGGCCCCGGCATAAAGCGGGGGCAAATCTTCGAGCGGCGACTTCCCGGTATCGATCACTTCTTTTTCCAAGCCAAGTCGACGCACCTTCTCATCCACCACCGGACCCAAAAGACAGCGGTCGCCTGTAAAGACGAGCTTTGCTCCGGTGCGGTCTTCCCGTTTGAATTGACCGAAGGCTTCCACCATTCGCACCACATTCTTGCGTTCTTCCCATCGCCCGGAAAACAGGAAGTATGGATCGTGGATCCCGTACTTCTCTTTCACCACTGCATCGATTGCATCATCCGGCTGCGGCCTGAAGCATCGGTTGACGCCCAGCGGGGTAACGGGTAGCCGGTCGGCCGTCACCCCTTTGTTGCTCATCAAATACTCACGTACGTGCTGGGAAACGCAGACAACCGCATCGGCCCGCTTTATCCCAAGGCCACACAGGGCAAGCAAGCGCATCCGGATTGCCCAGGGGTACATCTGGGGATGCGCAAAGACAGCCGAACAAGGTAACGTATATGCCATCCGGGGCGGAACAAAAAGAGGCGGAACAAAAGTCGAGTGCACTGCGTCCGGCTGCAGGTACCGAAGCGCCATTGGCAACGTCATGGAAATGCTGAGAACCTGATTCTGCGGCTGCAGTACATGGTAGGTGAAGTTTGGTGGAGCAGGCCCAATCTTTTCGGGGCCGCCTGGGAACATGCAATAGATGTGGTAGCTGTTGCTCGCGTCGATCTTCATTAGACCTCGCACGAGTTCCATTTCATACACTTCCATGCCGCCGGAATTTTTGCCGGCATTTCCGAGAAACATTGCAATCTTCATCGGCCAAGAACCTCCCGGTAGATAGCTTCCACACGCTTGCAGGCTGCTTCCATCGAATATTCGATTTCGACGAAGGTGCGCGCGGCCTGGCCGAGCCGCCGCCGGCGGTTTGCGTCTTCAATCAACTCAGCCACTGCATTGGCAAAGCCTTCAATATCGTTCTCTGGCACCCGAATGCCGGTCTTGTCCTGGTGAATCACTTCGTAGACTCCACCCACATCGCTGATAATGACCGGAAGCCCTGCCGTCATTCCATACAGCACTGCAATCGGCACACCTTCGGCATGTGAGGAATGCGTCATGATGTCCGCAGCGTGGAGCATTGGGTAGAGATCGGGTTTATGTCCGACAAACTGCACGGCTTGGGTCAAACCAAGGGAGTCTCGCAGCTCAAGCAGGCTCTTTTCGAGGTGCGGATACCCCACCCCACTGATCCAGAGTTTAGTCTTCGGGTGCTTCTTGTGCACAATGTCGAAGCTGCGAATCAACTGATCGTGCGCCTTTTCCGGGTGAATGCGCGCCACATTGACCATTAGGATTTCATCTTCCGCGATACCAGCCTCAGCGCGCAGCTCTGCCCGCCGCTCCGGGCCAGGCACTGGAACAGAGGTGTTAAACCCCGTGATCAGCACCGGCACGTTTTTTTCCTTGAAACCCAGCTTGACGGTGCGGC
>CAZZGS010000138.1:0-1723 GCA_964653845.1 uncultured Bryobacter sp. | reverse complement strand
GCGGCGGCGCGTCTCCTCGCAGTGGGCCGTTACTTTGTCCACAAAGTGCAAAGCCATCCAATCCATGAACTGCATGATTTGGCGATGCAGTTCGTATTTTTCCCAAACATATACGGTCGCCACGACCTTGACCTTCGAATACCGTTTGAGTAGCGCTCCAAGGACATCGCCGTAATAAGCGTGCGTATGCACTACGTCGATCTTGAGCTTCTCAACAAGAGCTGCAATCTCCCGGGCGGCACTCAGAAAGGGCTTACCGCGATGCCATCCAATCTTGTGTACTTCAGCTACCCCGGCACGCTCTGCGGCACGCAGAAAGGCCCCATCAAGACCACGATCCCCATGCAGAGATGCCACAAACGGTTCAATGGATGTGGCTCTGGCAAAGTTGGTCACCCAGTTCAACATGGCACTCTCAATGCCTCCGTGGCAGACAGAGTGGATAATGTGCAAGGCTCGAATTGGCTGGATCGCTTTTCCTTCAGCGTGTCGATGCGTCGACGAGGCGCGGGTTTCGATCATTCGGACTTGCCTCCTCTTATCACTGCCCCAAACAACTGGGTATTGAGTCGCGCCAACTCCTTCTGAACGTCCTTGATTTCGGGCACGTGCCGCAATCCGGAGCGGAGCGCCAGTACCGCGCCATCGCTCAAAGAGCAGAGCGTAACTGTGTCAGAGGCTTTCAGCACCGGAGCGGCAGCGATGATTACATAGCGATGACGCGCCTTGAGTTTGTCGAAGAATCGACCGGCACCCGGAGCTGCAAGCACTGAACCAGCGTCCCCGGCAGAGATGACAGTGACTCCGCCTGGCGTATTCTGTAGCACTGCAAATTCGTCGATCTTGCCGCTAAGCACATCTCCAAAGCCAGGGGAATTCGGCAAATCCATCCATTCGTGAATCTGCGGGAAGTCCCGGTTGGCATCTACCAACGCCACAGGTGCTTCCGAAAGCCGGGCCAGAGCAACCGCAATTTGAGCCGCTACTTCAGAGGCGCCGTCAAAATCGTCATATCCAGTGACCACGACTACGCTCTTGTCCCTCCCGAGTAGAGCCTCTAATCGGGCAGAAACCTGGAGAACCGCCTCGCTAACTCGAATCGTTGCTTTCATTTCCCTCTCGCCGTGTTCTTTGAGTGCCAATGCCCTCATCTGCTAAAACGCTCCATCTCGCGTAACAATCTTCAAGACAGTCAAAGCGATAATTTTCAAGTCCAGCAGGAAGCTGCGCGTACGGACATACTCTGCGTCGAGCTCGACAGTATCGTTGAAGTTAAGGCGGCCTCGACCCGAAATCTGGGCCAATCCAGTCACACCTGGTCGCACATGAAACTTCGACAGTCCCTCGCCGCGGTAGTAACTCAACATCTCTGGAATCTCCGGGCGCGGTCCAACGAGGGCCATCTCTCCAGTGATGACATTCCAGAAGTTTGGAAGTTCATCAAGGGTGCTCTTGCGCAACCACAATCCTTCTGGTGTCACACGCGGATCGTTTTGAACCTTGAACACCAGATCGTTGAGCTCTTCCTGGGTGTACTCGTATGCGTAGAGTTCAGGCCATCGCTCACGGGCATCGGCATATAGAGTTCGAAATTTCGTGAAGGCAAATGGAATTGCTCCTTTGCCCAAACGTTGCTGCCGAAACAAAATCGGCCCCGGGGTCCCCCGTCCAATAATGAACGCGACTACCAGAATCAACGGCGAGGTAATAATGAGTGCAATAG
>CAZZGS010000137.1:0-9158 GCA_964653845.1 uncultured Bryobacter sp. | reverse complement strand
CGGCGGCGGGGAGCGACGCCGTCGTCACCCATCGCATCATTGGAATTGTTACCGCCCGGTTGGCGGGGACCAGCGCCGCGCTTGCCGTAGAGCGATTGTGTTGTGACACCGCTTGTCTGCTGGATATCGTTGTCGCTGCCATTGCGCAGGATGAGCTGGATACGACCTTCGGAGCCGGCGAGGATGATGACCTCAGCCTGTTCAGGGGTGACGAGCAAAGTCACAGTAGGGGCATTAATTGCCGCGCCGCGAGCATCCGGGGACATGGTCTGACCGGCGCTGAGAACAGTGATGTTCTGCAGGACGGTGGTGGTGAGAGTCTCCTGGCCTGAGGGTGGACGGCCGGTGACGGTAACGTCGACTCGCATACCGGGGAGGACAAAGCCGGCGACGCCGACGACATCATTGACGCGGACGGTGACGGCACGCATACCGACAGGAATGATTGGGGCGAGGCCGGCGCCGGAGCCGCGAGGGGCGAGGCGGCCTTCGATGACGGCTTCTTCAGCCAGGATATTGGAGACCACCGGGCGATCGAGAACTTCTTCGACCTTCATGAATCCGCTCTTGGGGAAGGCGGCAAGAGGAACTTTGCTGACGGTGACATCGCCGGGCTTGATGGTAGTACCGACGTTGAGGGCCTTGGCGGCAACGACGAGATCTTTCATCTCGACAGCGCCGGGGCTGGCTGGGCCGGAGCTAGAGCGCGCCGACATCTGATAGAAAACGCTCGAAATAATGAGCGCAAACAGGAGGCTAACGCCTAAAACTGTGAGAAATCTTTTGTCCATAATGGTCAAACCCCTTTCGGAATCAACGCAAGCCAGCTGCCGAGGGTTATTGCTGGGGCGTACGGAATGTAATTGTCAACTTGTTGGGAAGCAGGCGCGAGGCCCGCCTCAGTTTGCTTATCGGTCGAAATATTGTGTTGCCGCCAAAAGCGAACGGCGTGTCGATAGCAGAGCACAAGCAGGGCGATGAGGCCACCGATGCCTGCGGTAAATATCGTTGCTTCGAGGAGGCGGGAGGGCCCGAGAAGGGCACCGAAACCGGCCATCAGTTTTACGTCTCCACCGCCCATTCCGCCAAGGAGGAAGAAGACGAGAAAAACACTAAAGCCAATCACTGCACCAAGAAACCAGGTGAGAAGGCCCTGCCAACCGTGATTGGATGTATGCACAACAAGGGCCCCGAGCAAGGCTGCTGCGGGAATGGAATTAGAAATGTTGCGGCGCCAGAGATCCTCACCGGAAGCGGCGAGGCCAATGCTAAGCGCGACTGCTGTCTCAAGTGTCATGGGCGGTTCTCCCTTATACTTTCGGATGGTAGGGGGGCTTTCATTAGTCTGGAGGGGGAAAAAAGGTATTCGGGAGGTGGAATGGCAGCGATTGTGATGCGACGCGTGTAGGCGACGCTAACCGTATCGGAATGAAGCAGTTGCCAGCCGGGCTCGCTGCCGAGCCGGGCACCGAGGCCGGTGTTGACGGGAAGCAGAACCGTATCGATCTGGTAGCGGGCGAGATGGTCGCGCCACTTCGGGGAAACGTTGAGGATGTCGAGATAATCCTGGCCGAAGTCTGGACCGAAGAAATCACTTCGACCGTCGATGAAGACCTTCAGGTCAGGCCAATGACGGTAGATCAGATAGTCTCCCCACTGATCGGAAGTGAGGATCCTGCGGCCTTTAAGTTGGGCCGCGAGTGTATTGGCGGCCGCGACGGGAAATTGTTTTTCTGGAAAATCGGTGGGGAGTTTCTGCAGAGTAAATAAGCAGAGGACTAAGGGAAGGATTAAGGCCCAGATGGAGTTGCTAGCGAATTTAGGGCGAAGGTCGAGGTCAAGATCGCGAAAAATCCCGAGGACAGACGACTTCTTGACGCTAGCCCAGCGCGACTCAAGCACCAAAGTGAGTTCTGAGGCAATGACGGGGGCAGCGGCCAGGATAAAGAGCGGAGCGTGACGGACAGAACCGAGGGCGAGATGAGCCCAGAGCCAGACGCTGACAGCCTCAGTCAGGCCAGCAGCACCACGGAATGCGCGCCCCCAGGCGGCGGCGATGCCAGCAATAAGGAGGACCTCAAACTGAAGGACATTTTCGGAGCGGAATTTCGGGCTTTGGAATTCTTCTACAGAATCTCGAATCCAACTGCTCTGCAGATATCCAAAAATGTGGTGATGGAGTTGCCAGCCGTAGGGATTGATGAGCGTGGCGGCGGCACAGGCAAGGGCGACGAGGAGTTCCTTCTTCCACAGAGGATCGCCGTAGAGGAAGCGAGCGCCGATCTGGATACCGAGGAAGACGAAAAGGGCAGGCCAGCCGCCGTGCAGATTAGCCCACAGGAGTGCGAGCGGAACCAGAAGCCAAATGCGACGGGAGGGATTTCTTCGCTCAGAATCGAGGAGCCAGAGCTCGATGGCGATAAAGAGAAGCGTGAAGATATGGGGCCGGGCGAGGTAATGGACGGTTGAGCCTCCGACGGCGAGCATCATGACAGGGAATGCGACAAGAACGCTTGAGCCGCGCCAGATCATCCATCGCAAGGTAATGACACTTGTGGCGACAAGAATGAAGCCGGAAAAGAAGACGAGGAGAGGGAGGCCGCCGGCGGCATGCAGTAGGGCGAAGAGAATATCGGAACCCCATTCCCAGGCAAACCACGGAGCATCCGGTTTAGAGAATGAGAATAAATCGCGGTAGGGAACCTGGTGGTTGGCGAGAATCCATTGACCGGTGCGGATGTGCCAACCGGTATCGCCATCGCTGAGCAGGACAGCCCAGCCCGTGGGCGTGAGGACGAAGATCCAAGCCATGAGCGCGGCAAAGATGAGATCGACAAAACCAGGACGGAGCGCGCGACCGAGCATAGCTAGCTCGCGCCGATGCTTTCTTCGGACTCGATGCCGAGTAGTTTGGGCGCTTGAACGGCGAGTTCAAAACGGTCTTTTACGCCAGTCTTTTCAAAGATGTGCATCAGGTGGACTTTTACAGTGCCGGCGGTGATGTGGAGGAGGTCAGCAATTTCTTTGTTCTTCATGCCCCGGCAGACGGCACGGACGATTTCGCGCTCGCGTGGAGTGAGGCGATTGCTGGATTTTCGATTGAGAAAGCCGACAACCTGATCGCTGATTGAATTTTCGAGCCAGAGATTGCCCTTCGAGACGGTATGGAGGCAATCAAGCATGGTGGCGACAGGAAGACTGCGCCGGAGGATGCCACGAGCGCCGAGTTGGAGGGCGCGGAAACACTCAATCTCGGCCAGATCGACAATCCATAGAACAGCGCGGGAATTGGGGCTGGCAATCTTGAGCTCACTGAGAAAGGTAAAAACCGGCCGGATGCCGGAGGCCTGATCGACCATGACGAGATCGGGCTGGAGTTCGGCAATTCTTGCGATTGCTTCGGTGGGATGGGGGGAAGTGCCGACGAGTTCAAACTCAGGGGCATCGGCCAAGATTCTGGCCAACCCTTCGAGCACTACGGGCTGAGCTTCACAGACAAATAAGCGATTGGCCGACATGAGCATTCCTCATAAGGACTATCGGCCAGATCCAAGGGCGGGTTTAGAGAAATGTCGTAGGTTATTTCACTTAGGTCTACGACTAGATAGGAGGTTTCATACGATAGTGGCCTGTCTCTTGTTCAAAACGCGCGCCAGCGTGAAGGACTTTGGCATCGGCGAAGGGCCGGGCGATGAGTTGGAGGCTCATGGGGAGGCCATTGGAGTGGAACCCGCCAACGACAGAGTGAGCGGGGGTGCCGAGGACGTTGAAGGCGCGCACAAGCAGAGTGGAGGCAGTGCGAACTTCGAGTTGTTGGCCGGAGGCGAGGGTGACGGTTTGCTCGCCGATTTTGGGGGCAGTGATCGCTGTCGAGGGAGCAATGAGGATATCGCAATGTTGCCAGAGTAAACTTTCAGCTTTGGCACGGTAGAGGCGGCGGAGCTTTTGGGCCTGGAGGTAATCGACAGCCGGGATGAGGCGGCCGGCCTCAAAAAGGGGGCGGATTTCTGGGCCGAGATCGTCGCGACGGGAAAGGTGAGGCTCAAGGACGCTGGCGGCTTCTGCTGGTAGTATTACGTGGCTGATGGCGACGACGTCGCGGAGCCAGCCGAGTTTGAGCTCAAGAGTAGTAGCACCCCACTCGTGAAAGGATCGGACTGCAGTTTGGACCATGGCGCGAATTTCGGGGTCGACGCCTTCGAGAAGGAATTCTTCGCTGAAGGCGATGCGCAAGCCGGTGAGATCTGGGGTGGCTGGGATCTCGATGGGTGGGAAGGAGGATTTAGCTGAGTAGGAATCGCGAGGGTCTGGACCGGAGATGGCGTTGAGGACAGCGGCGCAATCGCGCGAAGTTTGGGCTAGTGGCCCCATGTGATCGAGGGTGAAGCCCAGGGGCATAGTGCCGTAGCGGGAGACGAGGCCGTAGGTGGGCTTGATGCCGGCTGTGCCGCAGTAGCTGGCCGGGATACGGATGGAGCCGCCGGTATCGGAACCCATTGCCGCAAAGACCATGCCGGCGCTGACGGCGACACCGGAGCCGCCGGAGGAGCCGCCGGGGATGCGGGTGGGATCCCAGGCGTTGCGAATGGGGCCGTAGTGGGCGTTGTTGGAGGTGATACCGAAGGCGAGTTCGTGCATGCCGAGTTTGCCGGTGAGGACGGCACCGGCGGCTTTGAGTTTTTCGACGACGGCTGCGTCGTAGGTGGGGACAAAGTCTTTGAATATCTTGCTGCCGCCGGTTGTGCGGGTGCCCTTGGTGTAATAGAGATCCTTGACTGCGACGGGGATGCCCTGGAGAGGGCCGTGGTCGACGCCTTTGGCGAAGTTTTCATCAGCAAGTTTTGCAGCGGCGAGGGCTTCCTGTTCGGTGAAGGTGAGGAAGGCGTTGAGCTTGGGTTGGAGGAGTTTCGAGCGTTCGAGGGATTGGGTGGTGAGCTCGAGGCTCGATACTTTTTTAGCGCGGAGTTGGGCGGCGGCTTCGGTGAGGGTCATCTAGTTTTGTTCTCCGGTGCTGCCTGAGGCGATTGGGTCGAAGGTGGAGTCGGGATCGAGTTCGCCAGTGACTAGCGATTTGAGAGGGAGGAAGTTCTGGTAGTTGGTAGCCCAGATTTTGGTGAGAGCTTCACGTTCGGCTTCTGAGAGGTGAGGGTAGGTGGCGGCAGTGAGTTTGGCCCAGTCTGGAGTGGGAGGAAGCGGCATGAGGACAGTTTATCGCCAGTTGGCTATTCGTTCTTTTTGCGAGCGAGTGCAGCACCTCCAACGAGCGAGACCCAGGAGGCTGCGACTTCGATGAAGTGAGCGAAGGAATCCGCTTCTTCGCCCTGGCCGAAGATAAAGGCGAAGCGCTTGTAGATGGACTCCGCAGTCGCCCAGAAGGGTTGCTCCCGGTGACGCCAGAGATCTACGGGGACAGTGCCCAAGAGGTAACTGGAGATGAAGAGCATCATGGCTACGATGACGAAGAAGTGGTGGCGCCTGCCGAGGGCGCCGAGCGAGATTGCATGGCCAATCATGAGGCCCGCTGGAAGGCCCATCAGGCAGGGATCAAGCGGTGTGAGGACATAGAAGGCCGAATAGAGGGCGACCGCGAGGAGTGCCGCGAAGAAACCGAAAGCGACGGCGCGGGGGTTGAGACGGAGATGATTGTAGAGGATGATAAGGAGTGACATTACTTACCCGTGTGGTTGATTGTGGCTGCGACGAAGGGCTGGAGTTGGCGGTGCTTGAGGAGTTGCCTGGACGTGTAGAGATGCGGGCCTGCATGAAGTGTGGGGCATTGGGATTGTCGGAAGCAATTGTCGAAGAACCACAACCGTACGATGTGCAGTTTATCGGATATGAGCCGGTTGTGCTGAGCGGTGCGGTTGCGGCCTGGGTGGGGGCCTGGCCTCGATTGACTTCTGTGGATGGAGAGCGGGTGTTGGTTGGAGGCGATGTAAGGGTGGTGGACAGGGCAGGATTGCAGGCGATGGTAGGAGCTCAGGAGCGGGGTTGGAACCGGGCGCGGTTGATTGCGCTGGGTGTGCCAGAGGGAGCGCCGCCGGCGGAGTTGCCTGCGGTGTTGAGTGGCTTTACCGAGATCTGGCACGGCTTGAGGTTTAATGATGCGACGCCGATTGAGGAGTTGATGGAAGCAGCGACGCGGCTTAACGGCCCGAATGTATTGGCGCGCGAGGTGTTGTCGCGACGCGGTGATTTAGCCACGCTGTCGGCGCAGTGGAGAGCGAGCCGGGAAGACGAGTTGCGGAGTTGGGGCCGGTATTTGGCTAAGGAGTTCCGGTTGGGTTAGGGGACTCGACTGCCAGCGGGTTTTCTGGTTTTGGCTTCTTCGAAAAAGTTGGCAAGTTGGGCTTTGATTCCGTCGCCGGCCCAGAGCTTCAGGTTGGGTGGGAGGTCGGGTGACTTGAGGGTGTCTTTGGTTGCTCCCGATTTGACTTGGGTGGCTACCGATTTCTGCATCGACTCGAAGTATTCGATTTGGCCGCGGAGGATTTCAGGGCCGCCGGATTTACCGTGGCCGGGGATGATTTTGGTTGGCTTCCATTGCTTCTCGATTTTGGTGAGGATCTTGATCCAGTGGGCGAGGTGACTGTCGCCGGTGTAATTGTAGGGGCCGTTGACAATGCCGTCTCCAGCGATGAGGATGCCTTCTTTGGGGAGCCAGATGTAGGCGTCGCCTTTGGTGTGTCCCCAGCCGAAATTCCATACCTCGACGCGGCGGGTGCCGTCGTCGAAAACGCGGGGGCTTTTGTCGAAGAGTTCTTTGGGTGGCTCGAGGGTTGAGGCGGCGATGGCTTTTACATCTTCGCGCTTGCCGGATTCTTCCTGCCAGCGTTTGGGTTCGTAGCGTTTCATCTCTTCAACGAGCGCTTTGTGGCCGACGGTGGTGACGCCGGCGCGAGTCCAGAGGGCGTTGCCGTAGGCGTGGTCTCCGTGGTGGTGGGTCAGGATAACGTAGCGGATGGGCTTCTTTGAGAGAGCGGGGATCTCGGTTTGCATGGCTTTAGCGCCAGAGGGGAAGTTGGCATCGACGACGAGGAGATAGTCTTTCATTTCGATGATGGCGTTGTTGCAGTGGCCGTAGGATTTGAGGTCGCCTTCACGCATCCAGACGCCGGGGGCGATGGTTGTGGTGGGCTCTGATTGAGCAAGCAGGAGAAGTGGGAGGATCGCGAAGAGCATCGCCGAAGACTCTATCAGAGATCAGGCTACGGCGGAATGGGTGAGGGACTCAACCATTGGGTTTAGGGCATGGGCATTGAGCCATTGTGGGAGAGGCAGTGCGGCTTGTGCTTCTTTGACCTCGGTGGCCCATTCGATGAGTGACTCAAATTGCCATTGCTCGCTGAGGTTGCCGTACCAGCGCATGCCTTCGGCATGAGTGAGGATGCCTACGACGTTTGGGACGTCGCAGGGACCGAGGCAGCCCGCGATGGTGATCTGGACATTGCGGATGAGTTTGCGGGCTTTGAACTCGGCTTTGAGGTAATCAACGGGGACGGCGGGGTTGCCTTTTTCGGTGCGGCCGCAACAGCAACCGTTGCAGACGAAGATCTGGGCGAAGATGGTTCGCTTAGTTTCTAGTGGGTGCAGCATAGGTCTAGATTGTGGTGGCATCGAGCATAGCGATCATGCCAGCGGCGGTACCAGCGGCGAAGCGACGACTGGACGGAGCCCAGGAGACTTGTGTGATGGCTGAGCCTAAGTGCGTGGTGGCAAGCAGGGTCTCGTTGTGGGCGCGCCAGAGAGCGAGCAGGCCTTCATTGCAGCCAGATGCAAGGAGGCTGCCGTTGTGCTGGAAGGCGAGCTGGGTGAGGAGAGTGGAGTGAAAATCGAGGAGGCGCGGGGTGGAGCCGGCGGGGCCTTTGCCGGAGCAATCCCAGACGACGGCAGTGGCCGAGCCGCCGGTGGCCAGGAAGCGGGAGGTGCAATCCCAGGAGAGCTCGCGGATCTTGGCACGGTAGCCGGACATATGGAGTTCTTTGGCGGATTTGATGTTCCAGAACTGGATGGTGGAATCCTGGTTGCCGGTGGCGATGTATTTGCCGTCAGGACTCCAGGCGAGGGCGAGCATGGAGCCTTTCCAGTCGAATTTTCGAGTGGGTTCGGGGTTTGTTGGAGACCAGAAGGCGAGGCCGTTGTAACCGCAGGAGGCGAGGATGTTTTCGTGACCGGGCATCCAGGCGATATCGGCGATGGTGGATTGCTGGGTGGGAAAAGACTGGCTGGGATGGGATGGGTTGCGGAAGTCCCAGATTTTGAGTTGGCGGCCGGCGGCGCAGGCGAGGAATTCGCCGGATGGAGACCAAGCAACACGTTCGACCCAATCGGCACCCGCTTCGAGAGTCAGGACTTCAGTGCCGAGTTGGGGATTCCAGATGCGGACCAGGCCGTCGCAGCCGCCGGATGCTAAAGTTTCTGCGTTGCGCCATGCGATTTGAGATGAGCCGTTGCGGTGGCCGGGGAGTTGGGCGATGCGGCGCCCGGTGTTGGCATCGAGAACAACGATGGGACCGTCGGCGGTGGCTGCGGCGACGGCTTCGCGTGTGGCCTGGAGTGAGATGACGTGGCCCATGAGATTGGCTTGCCAGATGGTGTCGATGGCCGGTTTGGTCTTTAGGCCAGGCATTTCTCGAAGCCTTGGTTGAGGAGTTCGCGATTGAGATTGCGACCGATGAAGATTAACTGATTGCGTCGGGGGTCGCAGCCCCAAGGGCGGTCGGCTTGTCCGTCGAAGAGCATGTGGACGCCTTGAAAGACGAAGCGATCGGGGGAGTCCTTGAACGAGAGGATGCCCTTCATGCGGAAGATATCATTGCCCTGGGTCTGGAGGAGTTCTGACATCCAGCGGTTGAACTTCTTCTGGTCGAGGTCACCGGGGGTGGTGATGCCGACGCTTGAGACTTCTTCATCGTGTTCGTGGTCGGGCTTGAATTCGGCGCTGACGAGGGGTTCGCCCGCGCCTTCGAGGACCGCATCGAATTCATTCGGGTGGTGTTCGGTGAAAAGGGCGTAGTAGCCGGCTTCGGTGATCACGATGGGGTGGACCGAGGGGCAAGGGACGCTGGTGAATTCGCGGGCAATGGCGCGTTCTATGGCGGCACTGAGGTCTTCTTTGGTTGGGCCAGAAGCTTTTTCAACGACGATATCCATCGCGG
>CAZZGS010000136.1:0-9179 GCA_964653845.1 uncultured Bryobacter sp. | reverse complement strand
ACGAGTATTATCCGTTGCCGGATAGTTTGGACTTCTCTGAAGTGCTGGAGCGAGTGGAGGCTGTGCAGAAGAAGTTTGCGAAGCCGCTGATTCTGACGGAGGTGGGGTTTGCGAGTGTGGCAGGTTCGCATCGGGAGCCTTGGAGTGAGCCTCGGCGCGAAGCGGATTGGGCGCATCAGGTGCACTGTTATGAGGCGTTGATGAAGGCGTTCTGGGGGAAGGCGTGGTTTTACGGGATGTATCCGTGGAAGGTGAGTGCGCACGGGGATGTGGGCCCGGAGGACCGGAGCTTGACGCCTTGGAAGAAGCCGGCGATGGGGGTGCTGGAAAAGTACTACAAAACTACGAGGCAGTGACCGGGCAGGCATTGCCTAGATGAGGGCAGCGCTGGCAGTGCGGGCCTGCCTTGGTGTCGAAGGCACTGTTGGTTTTGAAGTCGCGGAGCAGCTTTAAGTTCAGCGGCTCACTCGATTCCATCAACTGGTTTGATCTCAAGAAATACAAGTAGCTGCGGATTGGTTTGCCTGGGTGGAGCTTGGCAAGGGCTTCTCGATAGATCGCCATCTGGATGTCGTAATGACTCGAAACACTACGGTCAGTCTTATAGTCGATGATTGTGATCTCGCCACTTGCATCTTCGTAGCAGAGATCGATTTGGGCTTGCAGCACGAGATCTTCAATCGCAAAGACAATGTCGAATTCGCGCTCGATCCACTTTGTGGATTCCAAGGATTTTGCGGTGGGACTGTCGAGGAAAACCTGAGCCAGTTCTCTTGCTTCAGTGGATTCGATTTCAGGTTCAAGCCCGGCCAGGATCTGGTGGACTGCGGTGCCTAACTCGGTCGCGCCGGTGGCTGGTTCTTCGCTCGTTGCTGGCCAGCTTGCCAGGTTGGCTATCGAATCCAGGAAATACCGCCGCGGGCATTGGGCGAATTTCGCGATGTCCGTCGGCGTCGAAGAAGACTGGATGATGGGCTGCGCGGGGAGCGCCTTCAGCAATATTGGGTCTTGTGGTGTTGGGGGCTCTGCCGGGTCTGGGAGCGGGAGTTCTTCGCCTTCGGTGTATTGGATGTCCTGGTGAGGCTCCAAATACTTCAGCCAACCTATCTTTCGTTTCCCCGCCCAGGAAACGTAGAGCTTTTGTTCGGCTCTCGTCAGCGCAACGTAGAGCTGGCGTTGCAGTTCGTGTTCTTCTTCCTGCTTCTGTTCTTCTTCAATGGCGCGGGCCTGGCCGTCGGGAAGAGTCTTACCGTTGATGGGGTTGGTCCAGCGGACTCCGACGCGATTGGGCGGAGCGAAGTTTAGCGAGGCACGATTGCCGGGCTTGCTGAAGTAGGCGCCCGCAACGAAAACGATGGGGAATTCAAGGCCTTTGGAGGCGTGCACCGTTAGGATTTGAATGGCCGCACCGATGCCTGCGACAGGGGCGGATTTCTCTTGGGCGGCCGTTCGCATCTGCTGTATAGTCTCCGCGAAGTCGCGGATGTTGCTAGGGCCTTGCTGCCATTGCTCCCGGACGATTCTTAGGAACTTTTCGATGTTCGCTCTGCCGCCGGGGTTGAGCGTCTGCAAGTAGCCGGAAGCATCGAGAGCTTCGATCAGGAAGTGGTCTGGACAGGTGTCGTCTAGTTGAGTGCGTTGCTTTTCGAGGCGCAGCTTAAAGGATTGGGGCTCGTAGTTGTTGAGGAGTTGATCATCGGTGAGGCCAACGAAGGGACTGCGCAGGACAGCAGCAAGGGCGATCGTGTTCAACGGGTTGGCGAGGACTTCGAGATAACAGATACAATCGGCAACTTCTTGCGTGTCGAAGAATTTGCGGCCGCCACCGAGGGTAAATGGAATGCTTCGCTCCGCCAGCACCGAGGCGATGGCTTCAGCCTTATTTGTGGTGCGCACGAGGATCGCAATGTCTCCGAGATGGAGGCGACGCAAGGGGTTGCCGTCTTTGGGTTCGACGAGGAAGGTTTCTTCGAGGAATTGGATCTCGGTAGCTAGCCAGTTGAACTCCTCTTCGTGTTGCTCGAAGGCGTGAAGGCTGACGGGAAGATTTTGTGTGGTGAAGTTGCGACCGGCACGGAGATTGGGCGGCTCGATACCCGGGAGATCGCGTGAGACTGTCTCAGTGAAGTGGAGGATGTCTTCGCGCGAGCGAAAGTTATCGCCAAGGAAGTCGATCGTGCCGCCGCGCGACTGAATGCTGTCGCGATATTCGATGAACTCTTTGGGCGCGGCAAAACGGAAGCCGTAGATACTTTGGTTCACGTCCCCGACGGCAAAGAAAGTGCCAGGAGTGCGGATCAAATCGAGCAGCTTCCACTGGACGGGATTGGTGTCTTGCATCTCGTCCATGAGGATATGTTCGAAGCGGCGCTGGAGCTCTTCGCAGACGGCCTTGTTGTTGCGCAGCAGTTGGATGGACTTGTGTTCCAGATCGTGGAAGTCCATACGGGCGGCATTGCGCTTGCGCTGGTCGTAGGTGTCGGCGATGCGCTGGAGGAGTTCGATCAGGTAATTGCGTTCAGGGCCAACGAGGGCAGAGACCAGTGTGGCGCTGATTACGTCGAAGAGCTCGTAGAAGAGCCTGGCGGGTTCTTTGAGGCCCTTTGGGAGATTGCCGCGCTTGGGGAAGTTTGAGATGGCGGCGATGTGGTCCCAACGGGGTGCGTCGTGGCCAAGTTGTTCGAACTGTGTGAAGGCTTCGCGGAATCTTTCGTGGAAGCCTTGCGAGATGGGTGTAGTGGCTTTGGCCGCGACGACGTCCTCACCAAGGGCAGCGAATTCAGCAAGGAATCTGGGGATGTTTGGGGGATCGGATGGTTGCGGGAATTCATCTGAAAGCGAGCGGATCTTGTTGTAGAGATCGCAAAGATCAGGGACGAGGTTGGCCGTGTTCCAGATGGTGAAGAGGCGGCGGAGGGCGGGGCGCTGTTCACTGGCGGCTTGATTCAGGACTTGTTCGGCGCTGCGGTGGAGCTCGGCGTCGGCGATGCGTTCGTCCCAGACTTCGGATGCAGGATCAAGGCCTGCGGCGATGGCGAATTCACTGAGGATGCGTTTGCACAAGCCATGGAAAGTGGAGATCGGCGCGAATTCGATGTCTGGATGATTCGACTTTGAGACCCGCTCTTTGATTTCGTTTGTAGCCTTCTCGGTGAAGGTGAGCGCGAGGATGTTGCGCGGGGAAATATTCTTATCGCTAACGAGCCAGGCAAAGCGTTCAGCGAGCACGCGCGTCTTGCCGCTGCCGGGGCCGGCTATGACGCATACATCCTGGCCGATACGGTGGATGGCGGCATCCTGCTGGGGAGTGAGTTTCATTCCTGCACCGCCTCGATTGCGATTGCGGGGGCTTCTTCTGCGGCCCGGAGCCGGATGCGGCAAGCGTCCATGTAATCGCAGTACTTGCAGTTGTCAGGATTGATGGGTTTGACAGGAGCCTTGCCGGAGCGCACGCCCTCTACAATTTCGCCAATCATCTGGCGGGCTAGCCCTACCTGACTCGCTAACAGATTCGATTCAAGAACTGCGGCGCGAGCTTCTTCTCTGAGGGCTATGAAGCTGAAGCGCGTTACCTGTGAGCCAAGGGCGATGGCGTAGAGAGCGCCCTGGATTGGATACTTTTCATCGAGACCAGTGGCCTTGGAATATTTGTAATCATAGGCATGGATTTCTCCACTGGGGCTCTGATCGTAGCGATCAATTTGGCCTCGCACTGCAGGGCCATTTTCGAGTTCGAGGGCGAAGGGCTGTTCGAGATAGGCAGTCCAGCCGCTGGGGATGGGCGGGGCGTTGCGGGCGTAGAGGCGGAGGTTGCGCAGAAGGTTGATACGCTCTCGTTCGTATTGGTAGCCGGAAGGGACGCGTGCATCGCGACAGGCACGCTCGAGTTCACGCTCACCGATTTGTTCGATGTTTCTCGAAGGGTCTTGCGTCCAGATCTTGATGGAGGAGTGAGCTACGGTGCCAAGCAGCAGGGCGTTGAGGCGTTCGGCTGGCGTCTCCGGGAGGCCTTGCAGATGGAGGCCACGAGCGGCGAAGTGCTTCCACGGGCAGGCAAGATAGGATTCAAATTCGCTCGCCGACCAGGGGCGCGGCTGGCGGTAGTTGCGCTCGAGTTGGCCAGTGGATTCGTTGAAGCCTGAGGGAGGTGTGAAGATCGATATAGGTTTGGCCGACGCACCTTTTGAAGCCAGTAGAGGCGAGGGCAGGACGGGGTCGCCTTTGGCATTAATGCGCGGGTAGGTGAGCGTCAGTTGTTTGCTTGCTCTGGTGAGAAGCATCTCGTAGAGGAAGCGCTCTTCGGTCTGACGGTCTTCGAGAGTCTTCATCCCAAAGGTCTTCTTGAGGTTCTCAGGTAGAAGCGGATCGGGAGAGAAGCGTTGGGGAAATTCGCCGTCGGAGATACCCGGAGCAAAGATGTAATCAAGATCCCATTGGCGGCTCTCGAAGAGGTCCATCAGATGCACGACATTGCGGCGGGTGTCTCGTTCGTGGAGGCTGAGGTCGGCGAGGTTCGATTCTGTGGCTTGCCAGAATTCACTCAGGAGTATAGGCACTTCACTGAGTGAGGCGGCAGTCGAGTCGAAGACGCCGTGAAGGGTACGAATAGCGGAGGCACGTTGGTGCCATAGCCAGGCAGTCTTATGGTCGGGACTGAGATTGGTTGGAGCTTCGAGGAGTTGAGTGAGGCGCTTGAGTTGCCGCGCTGCTTCTATTGGTGCGAAGCGCTGGGCGGGCCAGTCTTTGAAGGCTTCCAGTTGCGGGAAGAGTTCGAGGCTTGTCGAGGGGAGAGCAGTGCGAACTTGTTGTTCAAGAAGGTCTCCAACTGGCGTGCCCCCGAGGCCGGTAAAGCGCCATCGGAGGGCGCTGAGCAGGTCTACGTTGTCCCAGTTTGCATCGACCGCTTTGAGGATGGCGCGATGAAAAACAACTACTGGATGAGCCGTAATCGGTGTACCGAGATAGGAGCGCGAGGGAATATCAAGCCGGGCAAGAGTACTCTCGATCAAAGGGGCGTAGGCGGCTGGAGTTCGAATGAGGATTCCGATACGGCGGAGTTCGACGCCTTGGGAAGCCAGGTGGAGGATGCCTTCAGCGATGATAAGAGCTTCGTGGGTGCGGTCTGTTGCGGCGAGGGTGGTGATGCGTGGTTGGCGGTAGACGGGTTGGGTGGTGATTGACTCAGGCTTAGTGAGTTCAACGGGAATGAGTTTGCCGAGGGAGGCGAGAAAGGCTTCTTCAGTTTTTGAAAAGCTGAAGAAGCCGTCGAGGAGGATTTTGGAGATGCCCCTGAGATTCGCTTTGTCCAGTTGAAGTGTGGCTTGGTGGAGGCGCTGGCCGCGGAGAGCGAGATTGTGTTCGGCAAGAGATTTAAGGATGCGCCCATAGACATCACCGAGAGGGCCTTCCAGTTGTTGAGGGGAGACACCGGCCAGGGCGAGTGCGTCACAAGAGGAAGCGAGGTGGCGGATGAAGCCGGCCCGAGTGGCAACTTCCTGGTATTCGACGGGGCAGCGTTTATTGAGGACAGACTCGATGATCGATTCGACAATTGCAGAGGAGGGGCCTTCTTGAGTTAGCTTTAGATCGTCGACGAAGCGAGTGAATGTAGAGACGGTGGTTTTGCGCAGGACGTGGCCTTCGCGCACGAGCTGATTCCGCAGGTGCTCGGCCATTGTGGCGGAAGGGACAAGCAGGCGGACAGACCAGTCTTGCTTGAGCAGGGCAGTGCGGAGGCTGACCAGGAGTTGGGTAGATTTGCCGCTGGCTGGTGGGCCGGAAACGATACGGAGTTGGGGAGACTCGGTCAAACTAATAGTTTAGTTCGGTGACCGGACTGTGAACTTCGAGGAGGCCTTGAGCAAAGCCAGCGGTTACAAGAATCCCGCGGAGCGATTCAATCTGTGAATCGTAAATCGGGAATCGAACCTGAGTGAGAGCGGGGGTGGAATGCTCGAGTTCAGGATTGATAGGGAATGGGGCGGAAGCGAGAGCTTCAAGAATTTCTTCGAGGTGTTTTGGGGAAACTCGGATTTCAGCGGCGAGTAGCTCGCCGGAAGTTGGGGACAGGAGCACAGTGGAGGTCATTGAATCTGCCTTTAGCAATTTTTTTCGTGGTTGCAAGTAGCCGGCGTGCAAACAGGGCAGGCCTAAGATGATCCACGTACATGGTTAATCGGTTGGCAGAGGCCTTTACTTGAGACTTCCGCAAAAACAAGCATCAAGGGACATAGATGCTTTAACGCTGGGAACGTTGCCAGTCGCTCATCAATTTATCAAACTTTTTCTTCTGCTCGGGATTGAAGGTTTTTGAAATGCTCTCCCGTCCGAATAGGCGTACTTCTTCCATCTGTGCCCCGAGGCTTTGGATGTATTTGAAATGATCGTCCAGCAAATCTTCTACTTGATGTTGCTGCTTTTCGGATAGATCAAGCTCTTTCTTGAAGTAATCAAGCAGAGCCGTGCGATCCATACCGCGCATTGCTCGCGAGTTGGCATTAAAGGCACCGCGAGTGTAGAGTTTCATGCCTAGCGCGCCCGACGCAGCTCCCGCGAGAAAAACTGCGAGGAGGGCGGTTAGGACTTTAGGATGAGACCAGGAAGCACGATCATTCATAGGATGAGATCTGGCTACTGATCGTAAGTCGTGAGTTGCATTAAGGCAGCGACTCGATCTTCATTGGGATTCTTGGATTCAACAACGGGCACTCCGCCGGAATCACTGGCCAGGAAGGCACCACTGATCACGGGACTGCCGGTCGAGGGAATCGACTGTGTTTGAGCTGTTTGAGGTTCGTTCACAGGCCTCGTATCAAAATACGTAGCCGTGAACAACAAAGTGGCAAGCGCAAGCGAGGCATAACCGAGCCTCATGCCGAGAGGCTCAAGGAAAAAATTCCAGATGCTGGGCGGTGCGGCTTGGGATTCGATGCGGGACAGAACACGGGCGTAGAATCCGGCCGCAGGCTCAAGATCCTCACGCTCTTCTGCACTGAGCGCGAAATTTTCTCGAATTAGACGTGATAAGTCCATCATGGCTGCAACTTCTTCGCGTGCGGCTGTGTTCGACTTTAGGTAAGCGCCAACCGGAGTGTTTTCATCCGGCAATCGCCCCGATTCGATCATGCCTTCCAAGCCATCTTCTAGTGGCTTCATATTGTGCCTCTTCCCTCAAATTACCTTTGCGAGCCGGACGCTCATCTTGTCGGGACCTCTCTCATTGGAAGTTCTCCGCAAAACTTGCGTTCAATCCGGAACGCTTCTCACTTTTTTGGCCCTAGGTTCGCCGGCCTCACCCGGCGGGAAACAAAAAGCAAATTTACTGCAGAACCGCTTCCATTACGCGCCCGGCCGCTTCATCAGTCTCTGTGCTGCCTTCAGCAGTTTTTGACGGGCACGGAACAACTTTACTTTCACTGTATTTTCATTCATCCCGGTGCGCTTTGCCAACTCTTCCACCGAGTGGCCTTCTACTTCTTTGAGCAGAATAAGCGTGCGGTCTTCATCGCTGATTTTTTCCATCATTTTTAGGAGTAGATCCCGCTGGGCCAGACGGACGTCGGCAGGGACATGCTGGTCACGGGTCAACTCTGAGTTCTCCATCAGCTTCGAATCGTCTTCTGAGATGTCGCTCTCGTAAACCAGCTTGCGAACGCGCTTCTTGCGCAGATAGTCATAGCACTCGTTTACGGTGATCTTGTAAATCCAGGTCAGCAATGAACTGCGTGAATCGAAGTTGCCGATCGAGGAATAAACCTTGGTGAAAACCTGCTGGGAAATATCCTCGGCGTCATTGCGATTGCGCAAGATTCCGTAGATGATCGAAAAGACTTTGTTCTGAAATCGTTCTACCAATTCGCGAAAAGCAAGTTCATCGCGTTTTTGAACACGCGCGACAAGTAGCGCTTCTTCACTCTGGGAACGATCCACGGCTCTAATGGTGCGTTGTTTTGCCGCAACGGCCGGAACTGGAAATACTGCACTAATCCCGCTCATGCCCCAATGGACGCAGCTTCGAGCCTGCGCGTTTCGACAATCTCGCCTGACTCTTCGACGATAGCAAACGGGATAGTCAAATTTTGCAACTTTTACTGGACCAAAATGATCCAATATAATATAGTAGAAGAAGAGGACCTATGATTCAGCTCACAGAACGCGCAACCGAGAAGGTATCAGAGATTTTGACATCGCAGGAGCCCAAGCCCTCTGGCCTGCGTATCTCCGTCGTTGGCGGTGGATGCTCCGGATTCACATATTCGATGGCATTTGAAAATACTCCCGGAATGCTCGATAAAACCTATGATTTTAGTGGCTTGAAGGTATTTGTAGATCAGGCCAGCATGCTTTATCTGGACGGCATCGAAGTGGACTACGTTGAGTCGCTCGAAGGTTCTGGTTTCAAGTTCAACAATCCGAACGTAAAGTCCACCTGCGGCTGCGGATCCAGCTTTCAAGCCTAAAATTAATTTTGAAACATTTTGTCACGGCCCAACTCCTACAGTTGACCGAAAGTTGAAACGAGAAGTAAGCGCTCTCGGAAACAGCCCGCTCTCCTCCAATTGAGCGGGCTGTTTCACGTTTATACTCATTTCAGACATGCTGCTCACACTAAACCCCGTCATTACCGGTGGCCGCGCCACCTGGCCCGAGTTGGCCAAAGTTGCACATGAGGCTGGCTTTCCTGGAGTGGAAATTCCGATCGTTGCGGCGATGAAGGATTCTGTAGCCACAATCAAGCAAACCCTGGCGGCAAATGGGGTAAAGCCCGGGGCGATCGGGTTGCCGACTGAGATCCGCAAGGACGAGGCGACTTTCGAGAAGGATCTGGCCGGTCTGGCGCAGGCAGCGTCTTATGCGGCGGCAATCGGCTGCCCGCGCATGGCGACCTGGATACCCTCTTCCAGCAATTTACCCAAGCCGGAACAGCGCAAGCTGATGATGGGACGGATCCGCAAGGTATGCGACATTCTCCAGCGCAGCCATGTGCGATTGGGACTGGAGTTTCTGGGGCCGCTCCACATCCGCACGGCCAACCCGCATGAGTTCATTTGGAAGATGGGCGAGATGCTTGAGTTCGCCAGGGAGTGTGGCTCGAATTGCGGCTTGCTGCTCGATAGCTGGCATTGGCATCATGCCGGGGCAACGCCGGAAGACATCGTGAAGGCAGGGCGGAATGCAAT
>CAZZGS010000135.1:5626-9202 GCA_964653845.1 uncultured Bryobacter sp. | reverse complement strand
ACCCGGTCCTTTACTGCCCCCGTAAAAGCCCCCCGCACGTGCCCAAAGAATTCGCTCTCAAACAACTCCCGTGGAATCGACGCGCAATTCACTTTCACCATCGGCTTCCGCGCTCTCGGACTCCGCTGATGGATCGCCCGCGCAATCAACTCCTTGCCACTTCCACTCTCCCCTAGCACCAACACATTCGCATCCGTACTCGCCACCATCTCCACCTGCCGCAATGCCCGCTCAAGTGCAGGGCTATGCCCCAGGATCTCCCCAAACGACCCAACCTCGTCCACCTCCTCCATCAAATACTCCCGCTCCAACTCCAACTCCCGCCGCAACTTCTCCGCCTCCTCAAAGGCCCGAGCATTCGCCACAGCAACCGCTGCCGCATCAGCCACCGTCCCCAACCACACTCCCAGCAAACTTCAGTCAGCTCCACCGTCCGAAATACAGCCAATACCCCCAACACCTCACCACGAAACAACAACGGCCGCCCCGCAAAACCCACCATCCCATTCGCCTTCACCCACTCCGGATCCCGAACCCAAAGCTTATCTTCCTCCAACCGCTGAATCCGAATCGGCTCCCCACTCTTGGCAATGCTCCCAATCTTCAGCGCTCCATCAATCGGCACCCAGTGAAAGCTCCCGGTAATCCTCGACCACTCCGGCCGAATCCCCGCACTGGCCCTCAAATGCAAAGCTAATTCCGGCCGTGGATCGGTCTCAGCGCAATGCGGACAACTCTCCCCGTGCTCAACCAACCACAGCCGCGCCAGTGCTACTCCCTCCTGCCGGCTCACCGCTTCCATAATCGCTCCCAACACGGCATCAAGCGACCTCTCCCGCGTAATCGCCAGCAGTATCGATGGCAGCAAATTCAAGTCCATATCTAATTCTATTCATGAAATATCAAGAACTACTAGCGAAATATCACAAATCATGAAATATCACGACAAAGAATAGTCAATGAAATCAATAACTTGGCTTTGGCACAACCCGTGCACTCTAAGAATGCACAATGAAGAACCTCTTCCTAACCTCAATCCTCTTCGCGACGCTAGCCTCGGCGGCAACCTCGGCCAGCGAACCGCGTGTTACCTACCGCAACGAAAAAGTTGACAACGTAAACATCTTCTACCGCGAGGCCGGCTCCCCAACCAAGCCCACTATCGTCCTCCTCCACGGCTTCCCCTCTTCTTCCCACATGTACCGAAACCTAATCCCCAAGCTGGCGCCTCATTACCATGTGATCGCCCCAGACTTCCCCAGCTTCGGCTACTCCAGCCAACCCACCCTCCAGGAATTCGAATACACCTTCGCCAACCTCACCAACATCACCGACAAGTTCCTCGATCAGCGCGGCATCACCAAGTACAGCATCTTCGTTCAAGACTACGGCTCACCCGTCGGCTTCCGCCTCTTCATGAAGCACCCCGAACGCATCCAGGCCATCATCAGCCAAAACGGCAACGCCTACTCCGAAGGCCTCAGCCCCTTCTGGGCCGAATTCCTTGAGCCTTTCTGGAAAGAACGCAACGCGACAACCGAAGCCAAAGCCCGCCAGCTTCTCACCATCGACACCACCAAACTCCAGTACACCGCAGGCTTCAAGAACCCCGAAAACGTCGACCCCGATGCCTGGACCTTCTCACAAGCCACCCTTGACCGTCCCGGTAACAAGGAAATCCAGCTTGCCCTCTTCTACGACTACCAGACCAACGTCAAGCAGTATGACGAATGGCACGCCATGCTCCGCAAAGTCCAGCCTCCGATCCTGGCTGTCTGGGGCAAGAACGATCCAATCTTCAGCTACCCGGGTGCCGAAGCCTTCAAACGCGACGTCCCCAAAACCGAACTCCACGCCATCGATTCCGGCCACTTCGCCCTCGAAGAAGAAGCCGACCAAATCGCAAACATCGCCCTCAAATTTCTCGCCAAGAACGTCCGCTAACTCAAAAAGGAATCCAATCGAATGTCACGCATCCAACCCATCCAGAACAACGAAGCCACCGGCAAAGCCAAACAGCTTCTAGACGCAGTCCAGGCCAAGATCGGCATGACTCCAAACCTCATGAAGGGCCTCGCTCAGGCCCCCGCAGCCCTCGAAGGCTACCTGAACTTCTCCGGCGCTCTAGCCACCGGCAACCTCGACGCGAAGTTCCGCGAACAGATCGCCCTCGCCGTCGCCCAGGCCAACTCTTGCGACTACTGCCTCGCCGCCCACACCGCCTTTGGCAAGATGAGCGGCCTCAAGCCCGAAGAGATCACCGCCAGCCGTCACTCTCAGTCGACTGACGCCAAGCTCGACGCCGGTCTCAAGTTCGCTCAGGCCCTCGTCATCCACCGCGGCCTCGTCTCAGACGCCGCTCTTGATGCTGTCCGCAGCGCCGGCTTCACTCAAGGTGAGATCACCGAGATCGTTTCCAACGTAGCTCTCAACATCTTCACCAACTACTTCAACCACGTCGCTCAAACCGAAGTGGATTTCCCCAAGGTCTAGGTGAACCTCTAATGACCTTCACCCTCGAAACAGCATTAGCGAAAGTCCAGGCCGCCGAAGCGGCCTGGAACTCCAAAGACCCCGAACGCATCGCCCTCGCCTACTCCCCCGATTCTCAGTGGCGCAACCGAACCACCTTCCTCAACGGCCGCGAAGAGATCAAAGCCTTCCTCAAGGGCAAGTGGGAAAGCGAACTCGACTACCGCCTCAAGAAAACCCTCTGGGGCTTCCGCGAAAACCGAATCGCCGTCAGCTTCGAATACGAATGGCACAACGAAGAAGGGCAATGGTTCCGATCCTACGGCAACGAACTCTGGGACTTCAACGACGAAGGCCTCATGCAAACCCGCCTCGCCAGCATCAACGACGCACCGATCGAGAAATCAGAAAGAAGAATCCTCTAACATGTACCTCAAAAAGCTCTGGCGCTACCCCGTAAAATCGATGGCCGGCGAACAACTGCAAGAGGTCGAGCTAACTAAACTAGGTCTGGCCGGAGACCGCCAGATCCTGATCCAGGCCGCAACCGGCCGCATCCTCACCTCAAGAACCCACCACAAACTGCTAGGCCTAAAAGGCACCCTCGACACAGCCAATCAACCCCGAATTAACGGCCTACTCTGGCACTCAAAAGAAGCAACCGAGTTAGTCAGCGAAACCCTAAACCAACCCGTCAAACTGATCCGCCACGAAGGTCCAGAGCGCTTCGACATCCTGCCATTATTAGTAGCAACCGACGGAGCCATCGACTACATGCAAATCGACTCCCGCCGCCTCCGGCCCAACTTGATCATCGGCGGCGTAGAAGGCCTCGAAGAACGCACATGGCCCCAGCACACCCTACAAATCGGAAACACAAAAATCGCGCCAGCCCAACTCCGGGGCCGCTGCGTCATGACGACCTATCACCCAGACACGTTAGTCCAGGACATGAACGTGCTGAGAAACATCGTAAACAAACTAGAAGGCGTCATGGCCCTCGACACCGCCATCCTCAACCCCGGCCACCTCCGCATCAACGATCCGGTAGAGCTTCTCTAAGACACAGGAATCTTCACTGCCGCAATTCCACATGCTCGGTAG
>CAZZGS010000135.1:0-5616 GCA_964653845.1 uncultured Bryobacter sp. | reverse complement strand
ACACAATCAGGCCCGCCGTATCCACCAGATTCAAGTAGTAAACAGAAGCCCCATCGGGCACCACCCCGCTCACCCGTCGCGCCTTCTCATCAATGCTAGCCGGCACCGTCTCCCACTTGCGGTCCTGCCATCGTCCCGTATCACGACTAAAGCAAAGCTCCGCTTTTACTGGCCTTGACCCACGAGAGTAATCCGCCCACCCTGGCCCCTGCTTCGAAATCTGAACCAGCCGGGGCCCACCCATCAACCTCTCATTGGCAAAAGCAAACACCTCTTCCGGCCGGGCCCCATCCGGGTGGCTATGCTTCATCCGCACCTGCAGACTCAGCAACCGTTCCCCCCGAGGCATCCGGTAAGACTTCTGCCAGGACCGCATCACATAAGCAAAATCATTCGTCCCGTTGATCCAGAACAAAGGCCGCTTCGCACGTGCCAAATAAGCGGAAGGGTCCCAAAGCTTTAGCCACTTCGCCGCCCGCTCAGGGCCCAGCTTTTCAAAGTCCTTAAGCCACGCCGAATCTTCCCCCAGATACCCACATCCATAAATTGGAACTCCAAAGCGAAACCGCGAATCGACACTGGTAACAATGCTAGTCAGATACCCACCCCAGCTAATCCCCGTCAATCCAATCCGCCCCGCATCAACACCCGGCTGCGCCCGCAAAAACGAATGCGCCGCCAACGACACCGCAACCGCGTGATAAGTCCATTGATCCGTCACCGCAGAATCGACATTGGTAAAATCCCCCCACCCAGCCGGCCCGGAAAATTCATGCCGCGCCCGCTTCGGGTCCCACAACTTTGACTCCAGCGCCTTCTCCGGCAAAGTCCCCACCGTGTCCACTGCAATAGCCGCAAACCCGCGAGCATTCCACATCCTCACCCACTCGGCAAAAGCCGTCCCGCCTCCACCATGCAGCAACACCATCCCCGGCACCTTCGCACTCCCCGCCGGCACACCATAATAGGCAAAAGCCCGAGTGGGCTTCCCCTGATACAAAGGCCCGGCGATCCAAACCGCCTTCACCCCAGCCTCTTCCGTCTGCGCCGCCCAGCTCTGAGGAGTCTTCCGCAACTCCCCCATCCGCCAGGGCAATTCACCAGCAAAGACTAACGTGCTAAAAGCCAGCAAAAAGAGCGAGCGCATCATTTCACCCGCTCAAACCGCAGATCCCAAACCCGGTCATCGCCCACACTCAAGCCAACCACTTTGTCAGCAGAGTCGCGTCGAAACAGAATCGAACCCTCGCCAGAGCTAAACGCATTCTGGAATGTCGGAGTCAACACCATCGCCTCAGCCCCGCCAATCCGCAACGTCAAAGCCCCGCGGGCATTCACAGCCACAACCAATTTCGACCCTGTCTCGGGAGTGGAATACACACCGGCAAACGAAGCCAGTTCACGGGCCATGGGCTTGGCCGGCTCCACCCTCTCATAAACCGTGTCCCCGTTCTCCCCTGGAATCAAAAGCCGTCCCCCTTCACCAGGAGTCAACGCCGCGCCATTCGGCAATACAAAAAGCCCATCCTTCGCCTTCACTTCAACCGCCGAGTTATCGCGAAGCTTCCGGTACAACCCCTCCATCCCCGACACATCCACTCCGTTCGTCTGAGCTACATTTTGCTTCACCGCCCCAGTCCACAGCCGAGCCGTCTCGCGGCCCAGATTCGTCGGCACCGCCTGCGCGGAATTACAAAGCACCGCCACAGAAAGTCCCTGATCCGGATAGCGGCCCAGCCACGTTCGATAACCGCCGGTAGCCCCGGAATGCGCCACCTCCCGCAACCCATCGACAACAGTCACCTGCAATCCAGCCGCATAAGCGATCGTCTTCCCGTTATTCAACACCGCCCGCTTCTGTTGCAACTCCGCCATCTCCTTGCCACCCACTTTTTGCTCAGCAAAATTCTCATTCCACTTCAGCAAGTCCCCAACGGTACTAAGCAATCCACCAGCCCCAATAATGTTCCCAATCGGAGTCGCCTGCTCAATCACTCCATCGGTCCGGCGCGTATAAGCCAGCGCCCTCCCGGGAACAATCGCGCGAAAATTATCCCGCCATTTGGTATGCGTCATCTCAAGCGGCCCAAAGATATTCTCTTGCGTATAAGCCTGAAAAGTCGTCCCGTTACCCAGCGCGCGCTCCACCAGAATCGTCGCAATGTTGTACCCGGTATTGGAGTAGCTATAAGCACTGCCCTGGTCAAAATTCAAAGCCTTCTGCCGCGAAGCAAAGGCGAGCAAATCTTTATTGGAGAGAACCGATTCATTCTCATCGCGGCCACTATAAGTAGCCACCGGACGCCACTCCCGCATCCCGCTGATATGGCTCATCACCTGCCGAATCGTCACCCCGGCCGTTGCCCCGGTCAACTCCGGCAGATACTTCCCCATCTTGTCGTCGAGCGAAATCTTTCCCTGCTGCGCCAGCAGAATCAGCGTCGCCGCAGTAAATTGCTTAGCGACAGACCCGCTCTCAAAAATCGTCCCCGGCCCGATCGCCACATCCCGTTCGAGGTCAGCCATCCCATACCCACCCGTCAACACTACTCTTCCAGCCTGAGATACGCCCACCGCGCACCCCGGCGTTTGGGTATTAAAAGCAGAGAAGATCTTATCCACCTGCATCTGCCGGGTCATCGGCTGCCCCAACCCAACGATTGAAACAAAAACGAGAATTGAAATACGACGCATGAAGCACATCATACTAGCCGCGCAGCTTGCGGTCTATTGGGACAAAGCCCGTTAAAGTACTACGGCGGCACCCCTCTCACGCCTGACTTTTCAAGGCCATACCTATATAGGTATAATTGGGGCTTGCCGGACAGCACAAGTATAAGATCCGTTTACTGGGTAGGTATCTCAAAGCAGGACTTGATGGCTCTGCCACATCCCGTCATCGGAGATTTTGGATACGCATTGATGCTCGCTCAAAGAGGGAAGAAACATCAAAATGCAAAGCCACTTAAAGGCTTCGGGTCTAAGCAAGGTATAGCAACCCCAAAGCGTGATTTGGATCTGATCAAGTTTCGCCTCAAACTGGCAGAAACTATCGCAAAGGAAATAAAATCATGAAGTCCACCAAATCTCTCAAGAGCCTTGGGATCGAGAAGAACTCCGGCAATGTTTATGAAGACCTTGGCTTCTCAGACCATGTTTCCCTTCAAGTCAAGGCAGAACTGGTGATGAAGATCAGCGACTTGATAGAAGCCTCGGGGCTAACACAGACAGAGGCCGCAAAAAAACTCGGCCTGACCCAGCCAAAGCTCTCTTCCCTCCTCAGGGGGCAATTCCGTGGTGTGTCAGAGCGGCGCCTTCTGGATTGCCTGATTCAGCTCGGCCAGGACGTTCAAATCGTCGTCAAACCAACTCCGCGCTCCCGTCCCACGGGCCGATTGACACTCTCGTTTTCGTGAGGCTGCCTCTTGGCGGCTCACAAGGCTTCTCGGTGAGAACGATCCACGCTTGGCTCTCCTACCCTGCAACAAGCAATCGGCAATCCACCCCAGCTTGCTTCGCCAGCTTCGACATCCCCTTATCAAAAGTCACAAGCGTCGCTTTCTCCATCCCGGCGAAAGCAATCAAATACGCATCCATCAACACCTTGCTCGCCTTTCGTTTCCTAACCTCCGCCGTCGCCCCCCGAAAAAGCCTGTCGAGTCCATGTCGTTCAGCGGCAAACTCCACTCGTGGGTCTTCAAGCCATCGATCCTCCACCGCAAACGCAGCTTCGAGCGTGAGCGTATCTCCTCCTACAACCAACTCATTCGTCAATAGGCGTAACAATCCCAACTGTGTGATCCGGCAAAATAGCAACTTCGATTTAGTTTTGGCCTCTGCAGCCAGCCATACATGAGCCGCTCCGCTCGACGGGTGCCCTCCCCAACTCAAAGCCAGCCATACATTGATATCAATCAAATAAGAGGTCATAAGGATTCTCATCCTTCGGGCACAACGGGCCAGGTTTGCTCTTCCCGGCAAGGATCGGTTCCGTCACGTACTTCCCCGTTTTTGCGCGCTTAATCGGCATCAACCGGGCAAGTGGTTCACCATGCCGCGTAATCACGATGCCTTCCTCCGGCAAGTCGTCGATCAGAGACAAAATTCTACGCCTGACTTCCGTCACATTAAGGCTCATGCTTAAAGTGTACAGTCTAATGTACAGAATGAAAAAGCCCGCCAGTTTCATTTGGTAAGCATCTCCAGAATGCTAGATGTTAATTATAAAAATATATGTAAAATAGTTCTTGAATTAACAGAATAATTATTGCAATATATCTCCATGGAGCCAAAGTCCAATCCCCCGTCCCAAAACGCCCGTACCCACGGCCTGACTGGAGAAAAACTCATCCTCGCCGCCGAAGAGCAGGCGAAATTCGATGAGCTATCTGCTTTTCTTCGTGAAGATTTAAAGCCACAAGACCAATTCGAAGAGTCCTGTTTCTCCAGAATCGTCAATTCGGCATGGCGTCTCGACCAAGCCCAGGCCGCCGAAAACCGATCCCTCTCCGACTTCATGAACGCCCCCGAAGACCCCGAACTCCAAAAGCGCTTCGAGCGCTTCACCAAATACCGCCGCCACTACGAGCGCTGCTTCTCCACCGCCATTCGCGACCTCCGCACCTCCCAGGAGAACCGCTTCATCCAGCAACACATCACCCTGCCCGAAAACACCATCCTCGCGCCCACCCTGCCCATTCGCGCCATCCTCCGCGATTTCAAAAAGTTCCAAAACGAACTCCCAAAGGCCCTATCCCTTGGCCTCGTCGCCGACACTATGTTCGACGAATCCAAACTCACCCAGCTCACCAGAGCCGCCGAAGACCGCCGCCGCGAAGACAATCGCAAAACCGCGAACTCCTACTGGAGTCCACTCGATCCCACGCGCGTAAAACCAGTCAAAACGAACGCAGCGTGATAAACTTCCACCCATGAAACAGGCGCTCTACCGCCGTCAATTTTTGCAATTTCTGGCCGCCAGCCCACTCTTCGCTGCAGAGAATCCAAAAGACGATCCGAAAGACATGAAGGACATCTTCAACATCATGGATTTTGAGGCTAAGGCCCGCGTCGCCATTCCGCCCGCTCACTTTGGCTACCTCTCGACAGGCGTCGACGATGACAAGACGCTCCGCGCCAATCGCGCAGCTTTCGACAAGGTATACCTGCGTCCACGACGCATGGTCGACGTCTCAAAAATCGACACGTCCGTAACCCTCTTCGGCGAGTCCTGGCCCACACCCATCGTCATAGCCCCAGCCGGCAGCCAAAAGGCCTACCACCCGGAAGGCGAATCCGCCACAGCCCGTGCCGCTGCCGCCGCCGATCACCTCCAGATCCTTTCCACGATCACTTCCACGCCAATCGAGGAGGTAGCCAAGCTCCACAAACGCAAGATCTGGTATCAGCTCTACTCGACCAACGTCTGGGCTCTCACCGAACGTATGGTCCGCCGCGCAGAAGCCGTCGGTTGCCCCACCCTCGTAATCACCGTCGATACCCAAGGCGGCCGCAACACTGAAACCGAGGCCCGCTCCTATGCCCTCGACTCGCGCAACTGCGCCGCCTGCCATCCCGTCACCAAAGATGGCAGAAAAGGCCGCCGTCCTATCGCCA
>CAZZGS010000134.1:0-9233 GCA_964653845.1 uncultured Bryobacter sp. | reverse complement strand
TCTCTGAGATGGAGCCTTCCTGCGCACGGATAGCGCCAGCGAAGTAGCGGAAGTGATCGATTGCAAGAGGAATATCTGCGGCCATGGTTTCGCGGATCGGCTTGCCGTTGTCCCAGGTTTCGACCGTGGCGAGCATCTCGAGGTTTTGCTCCATGCGTTCGGCGATTTGCTCGAGGATGCGGGCACGGCGAGCGGCGGAGGTTTTGCCCCAGGCGCGACGGGCAGCGTGCGCGGCATCGAGTGCACGGTCGATGTCGGCGGCATTGGAGCGAGGGATCTCGCACAGTACCTTGCCGGTGATGGATGTCGTATTTTCGAAATAGCTTTGAGACAGCGGCGCAACCCATTCGCCGCCGATGTAGTTTTCATAGCGGTGTTTGAGGTTGATCTGCATTCCGCCGAGGCTGGAGTGGTGGGTGGACATTCGGGTAGATCCTTGATGGGGTTTCGCGGAGTTCAAACATGGCTTGCTCCGCCGTTGATGATTCTATACTCTTCGCGACTAGCCGTAATATAGTGAGAGATCTTTGAGGCAAACTTATGAGCGATTCACTTTCCAGACGATATTTTTTCTACGGTGCGTTGTTGACCAGTGCGGTTCCCGCTGCGGGATATGGCAGTGTCCCTTCGCTTCGGGCTCTGGGCTACAAGCCTTTCTACAGCAAGCTCAATGTTGCTGCCATTGGCTGTGGGGGCCAGGGAGGTGTGATCTTGAACAATGCCGCCCAGACTGAAAACATCGTTGCTCTGTGCGACGTGGATCTGGATCGTGCTGCGCCGAATCTGAAGAAGTTCGAGAAGGCTCCGCTCTATCGCGACTTCCGCGTGATGCTCGATAAAGAAGGCAAGAACATCGATGCGTGTACGATTGCGATCCCTGACTTTATGCACGCAACGGTTGCGTTGGCTTGCATGCAGCGGGGCAAGCACGTTTACCTTGAAAAGCCGTTGACTCGCACAGTTTGGGAAGCGCGTTTGCTTGCCGATGCCGCTGTGAAGTACAAGGTGGCGACGCAGATGGGGAACCAGGGCTTTTCGCATGAGTCCCATCGCACAGCCGCTGAAATTCTCTGGTCGGGAGAAATCGGGGATGTTACGGAAGTGCACGTTTGCGTGACGCCGGGTACTCACCCAACGGGCTTGCAGGCACCGCCGCCTGAGGCAAGCGTGCCCGCCAATCTCGACTGGCAAGCCTGGCTTGGGAATTCTCCGATGCGTGCATTCAGCCCGGATTACGTCCCATACAACTGGCGCGGTTTCTATGATTTCGGAACTGGGCAGATTGGCAATTGGGCGACGCATACAGCTGGGCCAGTGCACCATGCTCTGATGCTGGGTGCACCCACCAGTGTCGAGTGTGTATCGCAAACGAACCCGAGCAAAATCACTTTCCCGGATCGCGCTGTGATTCGCCTCGACTTCCCGTCTCGCGGTGACATGCCGCCGGTGAAGGTGTTCTACCACGACTCGGCTCGCTCCACTGATCCTGATGTGTATCGCGTGCCGGGAATGGAAAATGAAACGATTCTGCCTCCTTCCAACAACTTAACTTCGAAGGGACGGCCCATGGGTGGCCGTCGCGAGGGTGGGGCACCGGCCGGTCCTCGTCCGGCAATGGCCCCTGGCGCTCCACGCAAGGGGGCCGGTGGCCCTGGTGTTCGCGTATTTGGCGGGGACCGTGGTGGTCCCGGCAAGGGGTTACTCACTGGCAATGGTGCTGTGTTTATTGGCACAAAGGGAATCATGGCCACGGTGGAACGTGGTGAAGGTGTATGGCTTCTGCCTGCCGCACGCTGGGCTGAATATGTGTTGCCACCGCAACTTCTCACTCGCTCGCCGGGGCATATGGCGGACTGGATACGGGCGGCCAAGGGCGGGGATGCCGCCTGTTCGCATTTCGGAATCACTGGCCCTTACGCAGAGTGGCTTGCTCTGGCCGCGCTTGCTTTCCAGGTTCCAGGCAAACTGGAATGGGACAGCAAGCTGCTTCGATTCACCAATAGCGTGGCTGCCAACAAGTTGGTGAAACCAAACTTCCGCCCCGGTTGGGAACTGAAGCTTTAGGTTTGTTATGAATCAACTCACCCGTAGAAGCATGCTTTCGCAGATTGGTCTGGCTGCGGCAACTCAGGCGAGTGCTGCACCGGCCAGCAAGCCCAACATCATTTTGATGATGGCCGATGATATGGGCTTTTCAGATATCGGTTGTTACGGTTCGGAGATCGCGACGCCGAATCTCGATCGTCTCGCTCAAGGCGGTCTCCGCTTTACGCAGTTCTGCAACAACGCGCGATGCTGCCCGACGAGGGCATCGCTTCTGACGGGGCTTTATGCGCATCAGGCTGGCATCGGGCACATGGTCAACGACCGTGGGCGGCCTGCCTATCAGGGTTATCTGAACGATCAGTGCGTCACCATCGGTGAGGCGTTGCGCGAGGGCGGCTACACCACGCTGATGACTGGTAAGTGGCATGTGGGGGAGAACAAACCTCATTGGCCTAAAGATCGGGGCTTCGACCGCTACTTCGGCCTTGTCAGTGGTTCCAGTAGTTTTTACCGCGTGACTGAAGATCGCCCACTGGTGGATGAAGACAAACCGATCCGGCCCAAGGACGACAGCTTCTATCTGACAGATCTGTTTACCGATCATGCTGTGAAATTTCTCGATGAGAATGGGCGTGGGCCCAAACCGTTCTTTCTCTATACGGCCTTCACCAGCCCGCATTGGCCTTTACACGCATTGCCTGAGGATGTTGCCCGCTATCGAGGCAAGTACAAAATCGGTTGGGATGAACTGCGCAAGCGCCGGCATGCCCGCATGATTGAGCTGGGAGTAGTGGACAAACGTTGGCCCATCACGGATCGAGAGTCTGATGTGCCGGCATGGGATCAGATAAAGGACAAAGACAATCAAGATCTGTTGATGGCGGTATATGCGGCCCAGATTGATCGTATGGATCAGAACATTGGGCGCATCCTGGCCAAATTGAAGGAGCTTGGGCAAGAACAAAATACACTGATTTTGTTTTTGGCTGATAACGGTGGTTGTGCCGAGGTCATCGACCGTGGCAAGCCCGGCGTGCCTGCGGGTGGGCCTGAATCTTTCTTGAGTTATGGACCTCCCTGGGCCAATGCCAGCAATACGCCATTCCGTCGCTACAAGCATTGGGTACATGAGGGTGGCATTGCCACGCCGCTGATCGCTCACTGGCCGCAGGGCATCAAGGATGCGGGCAAGATCACACATCAGCCTGGTCACTTGATCGACATCATGGCCACTTGCCTCGATGCTGGCGGAACGCCGTATCCAAAGACCTACAAAGGCCGCGCGGTGACTCCGCTTGAGGGGCTATCGCTCTTGCCTGTTTTCAAAGGCAAGAAGCGTGCAGAACACCCTTATCTTTGTTGGGAACACGAAGGGAACCGTGCGGTGCGTCAAGGCAAATGGAAGCTGGTGTCGCAGTTCAAAGGCCCGTGGGAGCTTTACGATCTTGCCGCAGATCGCACCGAGACGAAAGACCTGGCGAAAGCCAATCCTGCCAAGGTGACGGCCATGACGGCCATCTATGAATCGTGGGCACAACGCTGCGGAGTGGTTCCATATGAGAGCCTGCGAAAAGTCGCTCAATCGAATGCCTAGCGAAGTCAGTCTTGACAGCTAAGAGACGCGTTTGCTGTAATAGAAAGGTCGGCGTTCCTCGGTAGCTCAATGGTAGAGCATTCGGCTGTTAACCGAAGGGTTGTAGGTTCGAATCCTACCCGGGGAGCCATTCTTTTTTCCTTCCTTTCCCACTCAAATCTCCATATCCCAATCTTTTTCATCATATCTGTGAAATACATAGATGTGAATGATCACTCGACGCAACTTGATGATGGGTCTGGCTCCTGCAGTAGCACTTGCGCAAACGAATGGAAGTTTTGGCAAGGCTGCCGGTTGGTTTGACCGGCCCATGCGCTGGGCGCAAGTTGCCTTCACCGAGGATGATCCCGGCAACTATGATCTGGCGATGTGGCTTCGCTATTATAAAAAGATTCATGCCGATGCAGCGTGTTTGAGTGCGGGAGGTTGCGTCGCGTTCTACCCAACGAAGGTTCCCTTTCACTACCGCAGCAAGTACCTGGGACAACGTGATTCATTTGGTGAGTTTACTGCCGGGTGCCGGGATCTTAGCATGAATGTGATTGCGCGCACCGATCCTCACGCTTGCAACGAAGAAGCCTTTCGCGCTCATCCGGAATGGGTGGCCCGAACAGCCGATGGCAAACCACGTCGTCATTGGGCGGCACCAGACCTGTACGTGACTTGCGCTCTTGGCCCTTACAATTTCGAATTCATGACCGAAGTGACTCGCGAAATTGTGACCAATTACAAGGTGGATGGGATCTTCTCCAACCGCTGGCATGGCAGCGGGCAGTGCTTTTGCGAAAGCTGCAAATCGAAGTTCAGAGCCTATTGCGGAATGGACTTGCCTGTGACTCAAGATCCCGCCAGCGCAGCGCGTCGAAAGTACATTGAATGGAACCAGCAACGCCTGTTTGAGTTGTGGGTGCTCTGGGACAAGACGATTCGCGCAGTGAATCCAGAGGCTACCTTCATCGCCAATTCAGGTGGAGGTGCGTTGTCGGAGCTGGATATGAAGAAAGTGGGGGAACTTTCCGAGACTCTGTTTGCCGACAAGC
Source organism: uncultured Bryobacter sp. (assembly GCA_964653845.1). Classification (GTDB taxonomy): domain Bacteria; phylum Acidobacteriota; class Terriglobia; order Bryobacterales; family Bryobacteraceae; genus Bryobacter. The sequence goes on along the minus strand of CAZZGS010000134.1, from coordinate 4,553 downwards.
AGGCCAGGCGTGGAACAATGCCTCCCTGGGCGAACGGTAAGAATGGAAAGGAATATCGAGCCACCATGGGCCGAAAACCGATTGGCGGAATCTTCAGCATCGGGCTTGAGGAGCCATACCGCTGGAAAGACTCAGTGCAATCCAGCGCCGAGATCCGGATGTGGGCTCATGACGGGATTGCGCACGGCTTGCGTCCCTGGTTTACGAAGTTCAATGCCAAGCCACTGGATGATCGATGGATGCCAGTGGTAGCCGACATTTACGAATGGCATTGGAAGAATGAGAAGTTCTTGCGCAATGAAAAGAATCTGGCCAGAGTCGCTATTGTCTACTCGCAACAGACTGCTCACTATTACGGCGGCGAGAAGGCCCGCGAGCGTGTGGAGGATCCGCAGCTTGGCTTCTATCAGGCACTGGTGGAGTCAAGAATTCCGTTTGAGATGGTTCATGATGGATTGCTCGATGCCGCGCATGTGGATCGATTTTCACTCCTGATTCTTCCAAATATTGCTGCGCTGTCTGATGCGCAGTGCCGGCAGCTTGAGGCTTATGTGTCTCGCGGCGGGTCGATTGTAGCGACGCAGGAGACCTCCCTGTGTGATGAATGGGGCAAACGGCGGGCGAACTTTGGATTGAGTAGCCTCTTTGGTTGTTCGTTCTCTGGAAAGATCGATGAGCGCATGCAGAATTCCTATCTCACAGTGGAGCATTCGCTGGAAGGCAATCCATTTCGGGCAGAGCTTGAGAGCGTACCCAGGATCATCAATGGCGTGCGGCAAGTGCAGGTGCGCGCTCACGATCCGGGGTATCGGGCACCGCTCACGCTCATCCCGAGCTATCCAGATCTACCGATGGAGAGCGTTTTTACCACTGTGCCCAAAACGAATATTCCCGGCGTCTTTATCCGTTCGCATGGAAAGGGCCGGGTCGTATATTTTCCTGCAGATGTGGATCGAACTTTCTGGGAAGTGTTGAGCCCGGACCACCTTGCTGTGCTAAGGAACGCGATCTTGTGGGCGGCGCCCAAGGCGAGTCCACTCCGGGTTCAGGGAGCAGGCATTCTTGACATGGCCTATTGGCAGCAGAAGGATTCGTTGGCGGTGCATTTAGTGAATCTAACCAATCCCATGATGATGAAAGGGCCGATTCGCGAGGTTTTCCCAACTGGGGCTTTGCTGGTTGACATTGAGTTACCCGTTGGATTTGTGGTGAAAGAGGCTAGACTGCTGACCGCAGGTACCTCTGTTGTTTGGACTGCAATTCCTGGAGGGATTCGGGTGGAGGTGCCTCGTGTTGAAGTGCACGAGGTGATCGCCCTTACCTAGCATCCAACCGTCTTAAATGTCGCAGCACGGCCCACCAGTTGACCGGGGCCAGCCCAGGTGGACAGATAGAGGGTGAGCCCCGTAGCGTTGTAATGGCTACTGTGATCGAGCAGCAGGTCCAGCTTGCCGTCGCCGTCGAGGTCACCGGCCCAGATCAGTTCAGCGTGTTCCTCTGACAGGGCCTGAGGCCATGTAAATAATGTTTGAGTCTTTCCCGCCTGCTTCAGTTGAACCAAACGCTGGTTAGTCACCTGAATGCTGTAGGCGGTGGCTTCACAGGTGAGGAGAATCGGGTTCTGCTCTAGGAATGAACCGTTTTCACTGCGGTCGAAGCAGGTGTGCACGGGCTTGCTTACCAATTGGGAGAGACCCCGAAGCAAGAAGAGGGGTTCATCTGCGGATGGTGTTTCAAGGGTGATTTGGGTCGCACGCTTAACCTCGGGTGGATCTTTGCCAATGGGATCGTTAACCTTCTCCGTTTTGATCCGGAACTTGGCCCAGGCGAAGCCATCGCGCGAGGGAATCAGTCCAATCCAGCCGCCACCAGAAAGAAACTCCGCTTCACCCTGATGGAAGGTGCCGAGTTGAATCAGGTCGAGTTTGGGGCGAGGAGCCGGATTAGTGGCAGCAGGACGCTTGCTGGCCTGCTGCGCGAAGGTTGTTGCGCAAGCCAGCAAGATCGAAATCAGGATCCACATGATGTCTTTCAGTCTAGCGGGATCTCATTGCCAGACCAGCTAGTTTGCTTCCCAGTTATCGTTGTTTGTCGTCCAGCGGCCATCCTTCAACTGCATATCGAATGTCTTCCGTATTGGCTTGCCCGCTCTGTTGCCTGTAATCGTAAGCGTGGCCGTGGCTGCACCCTCAGACGCCTCAATGACAACAATCCCAGTTGGCTCATCTTCTTTCATCATCTTGACGAATTTGAGACCATCGGGCCCCTGGAAATCCTGGGGGAAGCGAGCCACTTTCTGGATAGCAGCGAGGTCGACGGCCTGGACTGCTTTTCGCATCTCCATGTAGGCTTTTACACTGGCAAGGGTCTGCGCCTCTGCCCCCTTCTTAATTGAACCCTTTTGCACCAGCGGCGCAGCGCTAATCGCTACATCGAAGTCGAGATCTATGGCCAAAAGGAGCCCGCCCAAACGTCTCTCCGGTATCTTGAGGCTGCCTGAGACTTGCTGTGGAGAATGTACTTTCAATTTAAATTGCTCCATCGTTCCGGAAAGGCTGGCGCTCGCAGTCTGTTCGGAGTTGATGATGCTCAATGAAAAATAGCTCCGGTCGTCGCTGAATTCCACAGAGACACCATGGATAGGGCCTTGCTTTATCCGCATGAGAATGCCGGTGTTCGATCGCAGTTGTTCTTGTGTGATTGCTGCGTCGCTGAATGCTATCCGTGTTACGAGAGCGCCAGAGAGAAAGGGGCTGGCCACCCGCACTCCAATAGCTTGATTGAGCGGATAGGTCTTTCCGTCCAGGTGGACTGTACCAGTGACTGAATCCGCCAGAAGGGGCAAACCGAGGAATGCCAGAGACATTGCCAATAGGGAAATGGGATCAGGTCGGCGCATAGATCTCAACAGCATAACTGATTCGATCCTTCGGCCGTGTTAAATGTGCGAAATGGGTTCAACCGTTTCATATGTGAAACCGACGCAAACTCATCACAGCGCGGCTTTGACCTCACCTTGCGCAGGGTTCGCCCGGCCAGAGCGTTGCCGAGTTTTTGCGGAGATTGCCCTCAAGAGGAGGGGTGGCTCGTGCGGCAGACTTTTCTGTCCAGTCAACTGCGAAGTTCATCTTTTCGTTCGAAGCCGGATCATCTCGAGAGCCCGTACGATTTCGATGTCGCCTGGCTTGATTTCGCGAGCTAGCCGAAGGGCGCGTTCAGCATTTTCCAGTTCCCCAGCTCGGGCATAAGTGAGCCCAAGGTTCTTGTGCAGGTCTGCGCGTGCGCGGCAATCTCCGCATAGATTCACGGCTTCGTTTAGCCGCTCGATGGCTCGAGGCCAATCATGCGAGGCGGCGGCACTGAGGCCAAAGTTCGCCATTGCCTCTGCCTCTTCGGCCACCTGCCTCGATAGCTTAAGGTCTACGAGCTTCTTGCGGTACGTGGCGGCTTGATCGGGATTGCTTGCTTGCAGGTTGCGCGACAGTGCGTAGAGGGCCTCGTTGTGCTCAGGGTTGAGTTTCACCAGCTTCTCCCAGGCCCGGATGGCACGGGGGCGGTCATCTAGCTGAACCGCTGTTTGCCCTAACAGAAAGAGCGTATCCTGATCGTTTGGTTTGCGTGCCAGAAGCCGGTCCAGCAGCACCAATGCCTCACGCGGCCGATTCAGACTCTTGTGGGAGAGGGCCAGCAAATAAAGTGTGGGATCCGATTTTGGGTCGAGATCCAGTGCGAGTTCCAAGTGTTTCTGCGCTGCTTCGTATTCCCGGAGGTCAAACTGGGCCCGGCCGAAGTTGTATTGTGCCGCAGCGTTCTTTGGGGCCAGACGGACTGCTTCGGCAAAGGAAGCGCTTGCTGAGGCAAGATCGAATTGATCGGCTTGCGCGATACCAAGATTGAGGCGTGCATCTGGAGACTGCGGCTCCAGTTCAACTACTCTGGCGAAGAGGGCCAGCGCTTCCTTCCAGCGATTGATACGGGCGGCGACCATGGCGAGAGAGCTCATGACGCGCGGGTTATTGGGGAGGAGTCGGAGGGCCTGGGCGATGTCGTTGTATGCGTCGGCAAAGCGTTGTTGGCTGGCGCGCATCAGGCCGAGGTTGAGAAATGCAAAGCCGGAGTTGGGGTCAAGCTCGGTAGCGAGGCGGAATTGTTGTTCGGCGTCAGGGAAGCGTTGTTGTCGACCGAGGAGGACTCCAAGATCAGTGTGTGCGGCGGCGAATTGGGAGTCGAGGGCAATGGCGCGGCGGAGGGAAGTTTCAGCGGCGGGAAGGTTGTTTGTAGCGAGGTGAAGAAGGCCCAGGCGGTGGTGGCCCGGGGCGAAATTCGGATCGAGTTTGAGCGCCTCATCGAGGGCACGGCGTTCGGAAGCGTGGTCGTTCAGGCGGGCGTGGGCGAGGGCGAGGTTGAAATGGGTTTTCGGATTGGAAGGGTCGAGTTTCAGTGCGTCATTGTAGGTTGAGATGGCGCGGCGGGGATCGCCAGTGAGGAGTTCTTCAGAGGCTCGTCCGGCGGTGGTGGAGGCTACCTCGGAGCTAGCAGCACGCTGTTTGAGT
>CAZZGS010000133.1:1410-9323 GCA_964653845.1 uncultured Bryobacter sp. | reverse complement strand
ATTGCAATGTGTCCGCAACAATCACTGCCGTTGATTTCACTGGTGGTCACTACCATACTGGTTCCCCTCGTTATGGAAACCCTCGTCAAGGTTTCTTAAATCCCAGTAGCGGCAATACTGGTGCCCAGGGATTCGTTCAAACCCAATACAGCGCAACGAGAATCGCGCAAGCCGAAAGGGTTAGAACATGTATCTCGAATACAACCAACTGTACCGATACCGACATTCAAGTTAGGCGCCCAAATTTGGTCGAGTTGTGGGCCGGCTGGGCCCATGTAATGGTGGGTTCCACAAGTAGCCATATTTTTAATCATTTTGTTACGGTCGCAACTAGAGACAAAACCCTTGCGATTGTCGCTCAATACGCCAACGAATTTTCTGGGGTACCAGGTTACACTGAACCGTGGGAGCCGGTGGGAGTTAATGACTCGTCCTTGCCAACCGGAGGTGTGTTTGATATCTGCGCGACGCTCAGCAGTTGTAGCTCCACTGCACAGAATCCCTCAGGTGGGGCCAACCCATGGAGCGGACCGCATCAATCATCCTCGCATGATAATGGCGATGCAGTGGATTTTAGGGCAAATAGCTCTCCAAATAACATAATAAATTCACTTGCAGTCAAGGACCGATTTAGAGCTATATGTGCCATACATGGCCTTGCCACAACCTTTCATGAAAGTATTGGCTTAACAAACGAACATATTCACTGCGCTGCTTATTAAGGAAATACTTTAAAATGCTCCCATATATCTGTTTTGCTTTGCTTTCTTTGACCTTATTCGCACAAACGAATTCCGATACGGCAACAATGGTGTCGTTAGTACCTCCCTATCCGGCGAACGGTTGGATCGGCCTAGACCTTCAGAAACATGTCGTATTTTTGAAAAGCCCAGACCAATATCTCTTATCCTATTCAGCAACAATAGACCCGTCGCGGATTGCTCAAAAGAATGGGCGAATCGAATTTCCGATCGCTTTCTCTTGGCAGATTTCTCCCGGTGTAGACGTGACGGTTAAGCAGCTTGAAAACGGCGAGTACCTCTACTCTTACAGTGTTCGAAACTTGAAACCAGATAGGGTAGTGTTATCCAGTGTTCGCCTGCAAACACGGTCAATTGAGGCCGTAGAAGGCGTCAGTTCAGTCGTCAACTCACCTGGCTGGAGATTTGATCGTATGCGCGATCCTAACCGCCACGTCGGGCCTGTGTGGCAAGCTGATCTTCCAGTTTCGCCAGCAAACAACTCCCTTAATTTCAGTTTTCGAAGTTCGGCAAAGCCAGGAATAATGGAAATGTCGCTCTCAGGTATTCCTGGTAGAGCGTGGGAGGGCTCGCTTCCCGAATCCATTCAAGCAGGAATTGATAGTGTAATGAATCAATTCCCGTCTTCCGTAGCAGTTCTTACGGTAGGCCCTAAATATCCACCAGATATCAAGCACTTTGCTATTGCGGCTGACCTGCTTGCACAGATCGAACAATCGACTATTTCTCAATTTACTTCCTTTAGTCTGGAACTCCGATCTAACCTGCGTGACTACGTCAAACGGGCAGCTCCTTTAGAACGTTCGCTTGAAGACATTTCAGAAATTCCCAACCTCCGAAATTTGACGCGCCCATCATCATATTTGGATGGCCTATATAAAACAGTTCTTTCTGTTAATCTGGGTTTAAATTAAACTTGAAAGTATGGGCCATGCAATATCTTCCGTCGGTCATTTTATTCGCTTTCAGTACTGTTATCGCCGCTCAAAGTAAGGCTCAATCGACCCAAACCCTAGCCATCGGGCACAGCGGAGATGTCGCCCACATCACACCACATGTCGAGGCAGGCAAAATCGAGATCCGTATTTCTGGGGGTGACGGTCGTACCTCGGGGAAGCCAGTTGTTATTACACTTAGGAATCAGGTGGCCTCTGAGATCTACGCAGACGTCTTCAAGCTCAACGGGCAATTCCAGTTTTCTTATTCCATTAAGAATCGCCAGTATGCCCGCCAACGCATCGATGATTGGGATTTAGTGCTCCCTGCGAAGGCGACAACAGAGAAAGTAACTCAGCCCAAACGATGGAACGCCGCAACAATAATTGCAAAAAGTTCCCAAGTTGGCCACGCATTGGATGGTGCTGAAACCGGTGCGATCCTAAGTTGGTACCGTGCGTTCGATGACGCTGCGTCCATCGAACCGGGAGAAACAATGTCTGGCTTCGTTCTTCGCAGCTTCTACGCCCCAGGGCTGGTATACAGCTATACGTTTGGAGCTTGGCCCGACGATTCAGCCCTGAGAGACTTGCCTTTGGAGGTTACTCGCGCGCTAGAGCCCTACCTGAGGAGGGAATCCAACTCAAATGTTCAAATAACAATCGGCCCGGTGTTTGCACCGGATACGCCAGTGGAGCATATTCTAGCAACCTATCATCGCCGACTATCGATGCTGCGTGCGAATGCCGCCACTGCAATGAGAGAGACATTCCTTCATGACTTGATGGGCCTTCTTGCGAATGCGCGGGCTGGGCTAATATCCACCCCCTCCAGTCGTTTCGGATTAGAGATGCTTTGTAAACGCAATTCGTTCCATTCATCAACTGCAATGGAAATGGAGCGCATTTTGTTGCAAGCGATTTCACTATCGGCTTGTCCCGGATACGAAATGTAACGAAATGGAAGAGTGGGATTGTCTTCCATGAAGCGGCGGGCTCTGTCAACCGAAAATATCCCTGCCAGCATGGCTCGATTTGTTCCTTCACGTCTATCTCAGTTCCTCTGCACGGGACGCGGCGGCGGTCAAGGCCGCGCGGGTTCTTCCCGGCGTAGGCATAGATTACGTTCCAGCCTGCCCCGGATTTAGTACCAGCCTGCCCCGTCCTTGTGCGATTTGTGGGCTTTTTTGGCAGTTTCCGGCAAGGTAACCATCAAGCGAACAAAATTAAGTTCTTCATTGCAGATGCGCGGTTCAGTGGCTGATTAGTTGACAATAAATAGATTAACGGCGAATCGAATTGCCAAGTAATTTGCTCATCTGACGCTCGGATTTAGTCCAAATTTTCCGAACAACGTAAAGTGAGAGTCAACTTCAAACGAACATCTCAGAATTCTCCCAGATGCTCATGCTGCCGCAACTTTACCCGTTCAGACTTGCTTCTTGCGCTCACACCCAGATCTAGCTACCTCTGGAATGAAGGCAGCATTGCCCCCATTCGCTATGTCCTTCTTCCGTTCTCAAATTTTAAGCTTTTGAGGATTAGAGCAATTGGCAGAAATGTTTTGCCCCTAACTCACTCTTTCCATTCAAAACCCGCCAGTCTCAAATATTAAGCCCACCACCCAATCTGCCAATTTCTGCGCAGATGATATCCAGTGAAAAAACGAACAGATCAATGAACAGAAACGAAGAACTCAACATCAATAATTATCCATCGACCGTGAATCAAAATACGCCAGAAAACCATTTCCGACGCTGCCCTCGCTGCCAACCGCGCCAATGCCAAAAACACACCAAACCCAAAACCCATGAAGGCAAATTCAAATCTTGTCTGAACGCCCTGAAGCACAGCCTCAACAGCTACACTCTCGTCATCAAGACCGAAGACGCAGATATATTCGAAAATTTCTAAAAATTCTACATTTACGAATTCCAGACCGCCACCCTATCCGAGCTCGAACTTTTCAAACAACTCATCGCTCTGGCCTAGCGCCGCACCCGCATCTCAGAACTCATCCAAATTCGAATCGAGCAGGCCACCCATACCGTCTTGGCCGCACAGGCACCCCTGCGGGCTCACAATACCGGTGCACACGTAACCCTCCGCACCTTCGAACACCTGGAAAACCGGAAACCATCATTCGCACGGCAAAACGCCCACGAACTCCGCCTCTCCTCCATCTTTTAGCGCACCCTCAACCGCCTCCAATCCCTCCGTGACAAAAAATTCAGGAACGAAACCAAAATCGCCCTAGACCGTTTAGCCTTCAGTGCTTAACCCAGCGTCCAACATACACGCTCAATCCACCTCCAGGGACAGTCCAAAACAACGCCGGGCCCGCTCTTTGACATCTTGCTATATAAATTAAGATCAACCAGCGCCCAATGTGTATCCAGCGGCTGGACGCTGGTCACACCACTAGCTCAACGGAGCCACCGGCTCCCCTGTCCGCCCAATTGCATTAATCTAGAGCGAATGCTCCGTCGTCATTTTCTACCCTCTCTCGCCGCCCCACTCCTGGCCAAAACCCAAAAGCCGAACATCATCCTCATCATGGCCGACGATATGGGCTTCTCCGACATCGGCTGCTACGGCGGCGAAATCCCAACTCCCAACATCGACTCCCTCGCCAAAGGCGGCATCCGTTTCACGCAGTTCTACAACAGCGCCCGCTGCTGCCCCACCCGCGCCTCTCTACTCACCGGCCTCTACCCTCACCAAACCGGAGTCGGCCACATGGTAGACGCCGGCCGCCAACTCCCCGGCTACACCGGAGACCTCAGCCCCAAATGTCTCACCATCGCCGAGGCCCTCAAGCGCGGCGGCTATCAAACTCGCATGACCGGCAAATGGCACGTTACTCCCATCACCAAGTCCAAACACAACTGGCCCAACCAGCGCGGCTTCGATAAATTCTTCGGCACAATCCACGGTGCCGGCAGCTTTTACGCCCCAACCACCCTCACTGAAGATAACGAACCAGTCACCCCCTCAAAAGACTTCTTCTACACCGACGCCATCGCCAACAAGAGCGTCGAATACATCCGCGAATGCACCGCTCGCACCGAGCCCTTCTTCCTCTACAACGCCTTCACTGCCCCCCACTGGCCCATGCACGCCTTCGCCGAAGACATCGCCCGCCATCGCAACACCTACAAAAAAGGCTGGGACCAACTCCGTCTCGACCGCCACCAGCGTCAATTCGAACTAGGCATCGTAGACCGCAAATGGCCGCTCTCCAGTCGCGACGAGAAGGCCCCCGCCTGGGCCGACGAGCCAAACAAAGAATGGCAGATCGAACGCATGGCCACTTACGCCGCCATGGTCGAACGTATGGACGATGGGATCGGCCGTATCATTGCCGCCCTCAAAGAAACCAACTCCTTCAACAACACCCTCATCTGCTTCCTCTCCGACAACGGCGGTTGCGCCGAAGAGCTAGGCCGTCAGATCAATGCCCTCCACGTGCCAAAACAAACACGCACCGGCGAACCCATGTTCCTGGGTAACGACCCCAAGCTCATGCCAGGCCCCGAGAACACCTACCAAAGCTATGGCCTCGGTTGGGCCAACGCCTCCAACACCCCATTCCGCCTCTTCAAACACTGGGTCCACGAAGGTGGCATCTCCACACCCTTCATCGCTCATTACCCCGGCCAAATCCAATCCCCCGGCTCGATCACCAACCAGCCCGGCCACATCATCGACGCCATGGCCACCTTCCTCGACGCAAGCGACACAAAAGCTCACCAGACAGAAGGCACCAGCCTCCTTCCAGTCTTCAAAGGCAAAGACACCCTCGGGAAACGAACCCTTTGCTGGGAGCACGAAGGCAACCGGGCCATCCGCCAGGGCTCCCACAAACTGGTCTCAAAATTCCCCGGCAACTGGGAACTCTACGACATCTCGGCAGACCGCACCGAATCAAAAGACCTCTCCCAAGAGAACCCGCAACTCGCAACAGCCCTGGCCGCCAAATACCAGCAATGGGCCACCCGCGTAGGCGCAGAGCCCTGGGACAAAGTCCAGGCAGCGCCAAAAACACCTGCCCTGATAGAATAGTAGGTTAAACAAGATGTTCCGCTTTGAAACTGCGGGCGAAAGCCACGGCGAATGTTTGGTAGCCACAATTACCGGCCTCCCCTCGGGCGTCCCCATATCCCTCGAAAAAATCAATCGTGAACTGTGGCGTCGCCAGCAGGGCTTCGGTCGTGGCGGCCGCATGAAGATTGAAACAGACACCGCCCATATTGTTTCGGGCGTCAGACACTCCATCACCATCGGCGCGCCCATCGCCGTCATCGTGGCCAACAAAGACTGGAAAAACTGGACCGAGTCCATGCCAGTCGAAGACTACGAAGGCTCCTCTGAAAAGTTTAAAGAAGTAAAGCGCCCACGCCCCGGCCATGCCGATTTGATCGGCTGCATCAAGTACGATTTCAACGACGCCCGTTACATCCTCGAACGCGCCAGCGCTCGTGAAACCACTGCCCGCGTCGCCGTCGGCGCACTCGCCAAAGCCTACCTCGCAGAATTCGGCATCGAGATCTTGAGCCACGTAGTAGGCGTCGGTTCTGAAACGATGACTCACGAAGCCACCTGGGAAGAACTCAAGGAACTCAGCAAGAAAGAAGAAGTCCTCCTCGGCTGCGTAGACCCCGAAACCGAGGTCCGCTTTAAGGCCGTAGTCGACCAGGCCTACCGCACCGGCGACACCGTAGGCGGCATCTTCGAAGTCCGTGCCCACGGCATCCCTGTCGGCCTCGGCTCACACATCACTTGGGATTCCCGCCTCGACGGCAAACTCGCCCAGGCCATCGTCTCGATGCAGGCAGTCAAAGGTGTCGAAGTCGGCTACTCGCTTGAAGGCGCCCGCGCCTTCGGCTCCAAAGTCCAGGACACCATCCACTACAACAAAGAAGACCGCGCCTTCTTCCGCGGTGCCAACCGTGCCGGTGGTCTCGAAGGCGGCATCACCAACGGCCAGGACATCATCGTCCGCGGTCACCTCAAGCCCATCTCCACCCTGCGCCGTCCCCTCGAAAGCGTAGACCTGCCCACCCGCGATTCCGCTCTCGCTGCCTACGAGCGTTCCGACGTAGCCGTTATCCCTGCTGCTGGCGTAATCGGTGAAGCCATGGTCGCCCTCGTTCTCGCCCAAGCCATGATCGAAAAGTTCGGCGGCGATTCGCTCCGCGAAGCCAAAAGGAACTTCGACAATTACCAAACCCAAGTCCGGGACTTCTAGATGATTTATAAGATCGTAAAATACGGCAACCCGGTCCTCGAAGAAAAGTGCGACCCGATCGACTCAAGTGAATTCGGCTCTAAAGACCTGAAACAATTAGTGGCCGACATGTTTGACACCATGTACTCGGCCAAAGGCGTTGGCCTCGCCGCCCCGCAAATCGGCCTCAAAAAACGCCTCACCGTAATCGACCCCTCTGCAGGCGACAACCCCAGCGAGCGCATTGTCCTCATCAACCCCGAGATCGTCCACAAAGAAGGCAAGATCACCGAAGAAGAAGGCTGCCTCTCCATCCCCGGCTTCCGCGAAAACGTCCAGCGAGCTAAGAAAACGCACGTCAAGGCTCAGGACGAAGAAGGCAACTGGTTCGAGCTGATCGGCGAAGACCTCCTCAGCCGCGCCATCCAGCACGAAAACGATCACCTCGACGGCGTCCTCTTCATCCATCGCTTAAGCCCTCTCAAGCGAGACCTCATCCGCCGCAAAATCCGAAAACTTGAGAAGGCAGGCGAGTGGGACTAAGAACCGTTTTCTTGGGCACTCCCCAGTTCGCTGTGCCCACCCTCGATGCTCTGGTCGCCGCCGGCCACCAGGTCATCGGCGTCTACACCCAACCCGATCGCCCCAAGGGCCGTGGCCAATCCGTCGCAATGAGTGCTGTGAAAGAAGCCGCCCTCCGCTTGAATCTCCCGGTCCTCCAACCGGAGCGCATCCGCCGTCCCGAACACGTCGCCGAACTCATCGAACAAGCCCCTGAAGTGATGGTCATCGTCGGCTACGGCCAGATTATCCCCCAAAACATAATTGACATTCCACGTTTTGGCATCGTCAACGTCCACGGCTCCCTCTTGCCCAGGTACCGCGGCGCAGCTCCAATCCAATGGGCCATTGCCAACGGCGAATCCATCACCGGCGTCACCACCATGCGCATCAACGCAGGCCTCGACACCGGCCACATGCTCCTCA
>CAZZGS010000133.1:0-1400 GCA_964653845.1 uncultured Bryobacter sp. | reverse complement strand
CCTCAAAGCGGAAACTCCAATCGAAGCCAATGAGAGCGCCACAGAACTCGGCGAGCGCCTCTCACACCTCGGCGCAAAACTCCTCATCGAATCTCTCGAAAACCCGCAAATGGTCGGCACTCCGCAAGACGACAAACTAGCCACCCACGCTCCAATCCTCAGCAAGCAGGACGGCGCAATCGACTGGTCCTGGCCAGCAACCCTCATCCACAACCGCACCCGCGGCCTCTATCCCTGGCCCGGCACCTCAACCCTCTTCCGCGACCAAAGCCTCCGCCTCTGGCAGACTCGCGTCTGCGATGAAACAACAGAAGCCGATCCCGGCCGCATTCTCGCAAGCAAAGGCCCCGTCAAAGTCGCCTGCGGCCAGAGCACAGTCCTCGAGCTACTCGAAGTCCAGCAGGAAGGCCGCAAGCGCGTCTCCGGCACCGACTTCCGCAACGGGCTCCGAATCGTCGAAAATGAAATCTTGGGAGCATAAATGAGCAACGAGCTGCCTCTTGGCTATCACTACAGCACCGTCTACGCCGGCATCCGCAAAGTCGCAAAAGACGACCTCTCGCTAATCCTCAGCGAGCCAGCCGCCAACGCCGCTGCGGTCTTCACAAAGAACCTCGTAGTCGCCGCACCGGTAGTCCTCTCACGAGCAAATCTCAAAGCCTCCAAAGGCAAAGTAAAAGCCCTGCTCATCAACGCAGGCAACGCCAACTGCGCCACCCGCACCGGCATGAAGGTCGCCGAGTCTACCGTTAAGGCAACAGCCAAGCACGCCAAGTGCACGCCCGCCGAAATCCTCCCCTCCTCTACCGGAGTCATCGGCGTCGAACTAGACCCCAAGAAGATCACAGAAGCCCTGCCAGACCTCTTCGCTGGCCTCTCCGCCGAGCGTTTTGGCGACGTAGCCCGCGCCATCATGACCACCGATCTGGTCCAGAAAACCGCCCAGTCCAACCTCGAACTCAAAAAGGGCAAGATCCGCATCGCCGGCATGACCAAAGGCTCGGGCATGATCCAGCCCAACATGGCCACCACTCTCGGCTATGTGATGACCGACGCAAACATCAGCGTCAAAGACCTCAAGGCCATCCTCACCAGAGCAACAGACCTCAGCTACAACCGGCTCACCGTCGACGGCGACACCTCAACCAACGACACTGTCGTCCTGCTAGCCAACGGTGCCAGCGGCATCAAGCCCAACCCCGAAGAACTCAAGCTGGTAGCCGAAGCAGTCACCAATGTACTCAAAAGTCTGGCCGCCCAAATCGCGCGCGACGGCGAAGGCGCAAAGAAACTAGTCCGCGTCCTCGTTACTGGCGCCAAGACCGAACAAGACGCCAACCTCATCGGCCGCGCCATTGCCAACTCCCCGCTAGTCAAAACCGCCATCGCCGGCTCCGATC
>CAZZGS010000132.1:0-9324 GCA_964653845.1 uncultured Bryobacter sp. | reverse complement strand
GAGAGCTCTTGCCAACGCCTGAGCCACCAAAGATGCCTATACGCTGGCCCTTGCCGCAGGTAAGCATGCTGTCAATTACGCGGATTCCGGTCACCAGCGGCTCAGAGATGTTTTCTCGCGCTAGCGGGCCGGGCGGGGGCGAGTAGAGATCGTAGTGGGCCTCAGGGGCGATCGGCGGGCCGCCATCCATCGTCTGGCCAAAACCATCGAGAACACGGCCCAGCAGTTGTGGCCCAACGGCAACCTTGCCCGCCTCTGGACGAGCGAGAATCGAGGCACCCTGGGACAGGCCGCCAGTGTCTTCAAGCGGCATCGAAAGCACTTTGCCATTTCTGAAGCCAATCACCTGGGCTCGAATCCGACGCCCTCCGGGTAGGCGCACTTCGCAGAAGTCCCCAATCGCAGCCGCAGGGCCTTCACTCTCGAGCAGCATACCTGCAACATCTGTCACGCGACCGCGCAACTGGAAAAAGCTGCCTTGCGCCAGATATTGCTCATATTTCTGGATGTTAAGTCCGCTCATCCACGCCTCCCTAGCAAGTCGATAAATCCGCGCTCTACTTCATCGAGTTGGGCCTGGATCGAGGCATCGAGCACCCCGCTTGTGCTCTCAAGCAGGAGCGCACCGCGTTCGAGCGCATTGTCAGACAGAATCTCAACGCGGGGAGGGAGTTGGAGCCTTTCGAGATGTGGGAGCAATGCCTGATGGTCCTTTGGATTGAGAAGAATTCGATTTAGCTCGCGCAGTTCCGCCCGTTGGGTAGCCGCATGGATTAAGCCGAACAGGGCCTCGGTGTCGACCTGAATCTCGCGGTAAAGAATCCGCCGTGCGATAGCAACTGCAAGCCGGACGAGTTGTTCTTCGCTCTCGGCTAAATATCTATGCTTGACGGTGGCGATGTCCTCGATCGACTTGGCCATTCGCTTCAGCCATGGCTCGACTTCGGTCTGCAGCAGGTTTTGCGCTCTGGCTTCACATTCAAGCCGGGTTCGTTGTACTGCCTCGTCGAGCTCTCGCCGGTGGCGCGCTTGCAATTCATGGATTGAGGCTTCCAGGTCCTGCTGGGGAGCGGGTGCCTGAATTTGCAGCGCTGGCGGCGGGACATAGCGCTGCTGCCCGGGCTGAAGTACTTCCTCCACCATCCACGGCACCATACCAACCAAAGAGGCTTCATCAGCTTCGAATATCCGCGACATGCTTCCGGCTGGTGCCGGCGTGCGTTCTGTCGATTGGACTTCGCTAGCTGACATACTGTTCGCCGACGGTACCCTTGAGGTTGATTACGCCTTCGTTCTCAAGCTGGCGCAATACAGTGATGATCTGCTGCTGTGAAGCTTCGACTTCGCGGATCTTGATCGGCCCAAGGACGTCCATGTCTTCGCGAAGCATCTCGGCACCGCGTTGCGACATTGCACTGAGAAAGTGATCTCGAAGCTTGTCGGTAGTGCCTTTAAGTGCAACCGTCAGGAGTTTGCGATCGATTCGGGCTAGAAGTTCCTTGATGCCGATTTCGTCGATCTTCATCATGTCCTCGAAAACAAACATCAATTGGCGAATACTCTGCGTCAGTTGCGGATTGATCGTTTCAAGCGATTCCAGCAGTTCCTTGCTGGTGCCTGAATCGAGCCGGTTAAACATTTCGGCTACTGCAGCCACGCCACCTGTCGACTCGCGGCTGAAGTCGCCGATTTCCTTAAGCTTGAGGCCGATGATATTGGCGATCTTTCCGATAATGTCGGGAGAAATCTGCTCGAGACTGGCCATGCGGTGGGCCACGTCGGCACGGATTTCAAGCGGCAAGGCGTGCAGGAGACCTCCAGCCTGTGTCGGATTGAGATGCGAGAGGATCAGGGCCACTGTCTGTGGGTGCTCCAGATGAATGAACTTGGCAAGCTGCGTCGGGTCGGCCTTCTGCAGAGCGTCGAAGCTGAGATTCTCTCCACCCAGTTGTTTGAGCAACCGGTCGAAAATCTTCTTGGCTTCCTCTGGGCCGAATGCCTCAATCAGTACCTTGCGTGCATAGTCCACACCACCCTTGAGCACGTACTGGTGCGCAATCGACATCTGGTAAAACTCTGCCAGCACGCCCTCGGCGGCTTCAGCGGTTACAGAACTTGCCCGGGCCAGCTCCTGGCCAATGCGCTGCACCTCATTCTCGTCCATCTGCTTCAGCACCTGGGCGGTGATCTCCTGGCCAAGAATGATCAACAGGATGGCGCATTTCTTGGCCCCAGGCAGATTCACCCTAAAAGTGGGTTCCTCGGGAATGATGTCTGAAATCTTCAGCGCTGCTTTGTCGGGGAGTTGAGCTTCGGCCATTATCGTTCCTTATCTTTGTCGCCCTGAAGCCAGCTACGAAGAATCTGGGCAATCATGACCGGATCCTTCTGGGCTTCATCGGTAATGTGCTGCTGAAGGATCTTGCCCTTCTGCGTCGTAACTTCCGGCATCTTGAGCCGGGCCAACTCGTTCTGTTCGAGTCGCTTCTGCTTGCTCTGCTGCTCTGCCAGGCGCTCTTCAAAGCTGCGGCCGTCGTCTTCCTGGAGTGATTCAATCGCCTCAGGGCTAAGATTCGAGGACTGAACCGCCGCCGCTACCGCTGCCGTCTGTGCGGCTACTTTACCCTTCTTGCGCTTGTTCAGGAACCAAAAGAATGCCAAGCCAAGAACCAGCAATAGAACACCGGCAGCGATCACTGCGGCAAGCAGCGCTACAGGATCCTTGAGCGGCGGGGGAAGGATTTTCAGCAGAAAATCTGGAATCTCAAAAAGTGGCTTGGGCGGTGCTGGAGGCAGGGCAGCAGCAGGAGCCTGCACGCGTAAAGTCGCGTCAAACGGAAGGGTCTCGATAATCACGACATCACCGCGATCTGCCACCAGCCCAATTGACGCGGAAACCACCTCTTTGATGGCCTTGATTTTTTCTGGTGAGGGCACATCAAAAATACGCTTAGCCTTGGGGCCAATGCCCTCCCAGCGCATTTCCTGGTCAAGCAGGACAGAAAGCGAAATGCGCTTGATCTGGCCCTGAGGGATCTTGGTGCGACGGATGGAGCGGCTGGCCTGATAGTTGGTACTTTCGGTCTTGCGCTGGGTGCCGGTTTGAGCCGACGCAGGGCGAGAAGTTGGCCTTGGGAGACTGGTTGGAGTTCCCGGAACTCCACTAGCCAGGGGAATCCCGCTGCTGTCTTCTGTCTTTTGTTCGGAGGTGACGACCGCTTTTTCGGGGTCATAAACTTCTTCGCTCGCTTCGGCGCTGGTCATGTCGCAATCGACTGTAACGCCGGCGCGATAGCGTTCTTCACCAAGCAGCGGTGTCAATGTTGCATTGACCTTTGCCAACATGTCCTTTTCAAGCTTCTGTCGATACTCAAGCAGGATTTCCGGAAACTCTTCTTCAGCCGTATGAGACTTGCGAGGACGACTCAATAGACTGCCATTGTGATCAATCAGCGAAACATCCTCGGGGGCCAGGCTCTCAACCGCGCTGGCGAGCAAAAAGACGACTGCCTGCACGGAGGCAGGTGACAAGCGCGCGCCGGTTCTGAGTTTTAAGACCACACTGGCTTTGGCGGGTTTTCGGTTGTCCTGGAAGATACTCTGCTTGGCAAAAGTCAGGTGTACACGGGCATGCTCGACTTCGCGCAGACTTGCGACAGTCCGCTCCAGCTCCCCTTCAAGCGCCCGCTGGTAATTCACCTGTTCAGCGAATTCAGTGAGGGCAAAGTTCGTCTTATCGAAAATTTCAAAGCCAATACGACCCGTTCGCGGCAGACCCTGGGCTGCCAGATCGAGGCGCAATTCACTCAGCTTTGCACTGCGAACATAGATGCTCGAACCATCTTCACCAATCTTGTACTCGACATTTTTCTCGCGCAAACGCGTCGTAAGTTGCCCGGCGTCTTCGGCCGCCATGTCCTTGAATAGAAGCTTGAAGTCTTTATCCCTATGATCCTGAATGAACCAGAAAATTCCGCCCAACACTGCCACAAGAGCAGCACCGATCGAAATCTTCTGACGAAGACTGAGACTGTCAAACAGTTCACGGATCTGATTCAAGGCTTACTATTCTCCATCGGATATTCTCAGTTAGAGCCAATGGCTCAGATCTGCATCCTCATCACTTCCTGATAAGCCTGCATGGCTTTATTCCGCACCTCAATCGCCAATTCAAAGGTCAGCCCGGCCTTTTGGATACTGGTGGCCACCTCGTGGATATCGGTTTGCTCCCCATTGAGAAAAGCGCTGATCTGCTGGTTGGCGTCACTCCGTGAAGATTTGACGTTGCCAATCACACCAGTGAGGATGTTCTGGAATTCATTGCCTGTAGCCCCAGCCTGCCCGGAGGCAGCAAGGGGTTCTACCGGCTTGACTAACTGAATGCTGCTGGCCAGTGATTTTGCGAAATTCAGATCCATGCGCTTAGCCTCGTACCAGGTCAATAGATTTTGAAATCATGTCTTTTACTGCATTCATCGCCGTGACATTGGCCCCGAAAGAGCGACTCGCGTTCGTCAAATCGACCA
This sequence comes from uncultured Bryobacter sp., assembly GCA_964653845.1. GTDB lineage: Bacteria > Acidobacteriota > Terriglobia > Bryobacterales > Bryobacteraceae > Bryobacter. The sequence continues at coordinate 4,798 of CAZZGS010000132.1, read as the reverse complement.
TCTCTTCAATCGGGCTGAAGTTCGGAAAGCTCACATAACCTTTGTCGTCTGCGTCAGGATGCCCAGGAAGGTAGCGCCGGATCGGCTCGCGGTCATCCAGTTGCACCTCACTCACTGCAACACCTGTATTGGGCGCATCAAGGGAAGACTGAAAAGCGGAAGAAAAGGGGTGGGTGACCGATGCGGACTGAAACACCGCATCCTGGTGCCGATATGGCCCACCTTCTTCGGTCCGCGTGGTTTCCGAATTGGCAATATTCTGGGCAAGAAGTTCCGTTCTGAAACGCTGTGCGCTCATGCCCGAAGCGCTCACACTCAAGCTTTGAAAGAGACTCATTATCCGCGTGCATCCTTTATGGCCAGACGGATGTCGCGGGCTTCACCCTTAAGCATCTGGCTGACAAAATTGAATCGAAGTGCGTTCTCGCTCAATAGGCGCATCTCGCGATCCGTACTCACGTTGTTGCCGTCGTTCTTGGTCTTCAGGCCTTCGGGCTCAACCACGTTGGGCGATTCTCCAGCAACCAGCGACTGGAATTCGAAATTAAAATCGATATCCTTAGTGCGGTAGCCAGGAGTATCTATATTGGCGATATTGGAGGAAACAAGCTTCTGACGGTCAGCCAGAAGATCGAGGTAATGTGACATGCGGCCAGAGATGGGATCGAACATACGCGGAGGATGTATGCAAGCACATTGCCAAACTCAAATTGAGGGGTAGAAGTCAGTTCAGGACGGCAAAATTGACAATATATTGCCAGTTCTGTTAAAAATCGGGCGCTAGCTATTCGTAGGCGTCGGGATATTTCTCCCGCATCTCGTTGGCTAGCTCCATCGCTGTTCCAATATGGATCAGCGGACCCTGCCCAATTCCCGGGCACCACGTCCCGGTCTTCTTCCATGCCTTGCGATCTTCAACTAATTCAGGCCAAAACGGGAATAAGCGGCACTGGACAGGTTTAACCGGGTGGATTCCGCAGCCGCTCTCGTTGAGAAAAGGGCATTGTTTAGACTTGCCACTCGGCTTGCGAACCCGCCGCATGTTCCGGGTTCGATAGATGTACTGAGCCTCAAAGACTGACTGCTCCATATTCAGGAAGCGCGCAGCCTCGCTAACGTCATTTTCGGTGAGGTAGACGTAGCCGGAAACTTCGCAACACTTGCGACAACCGGGTTGGCACTCAAATCGAAGCCCCGAATTTGGATCTAACGCCACGCAACACTAGCGTAGCAATGGTGTTAGATAGTGTTATGCGGAACTTCGTTTACTCCCTCACGCTGGCGGCGTCTCTTCAGGCACAAGCGCCTACGGCCCCAGTCTTGCAGCCCCGCGGAGTGGTCAACGCGTTTTCGCAACTCCCGGCACCGGCAGTGGTTGGTCAAGGCGGGTTGATTCAAATTAACGGCATCAATCTATCGCCGCCCGAGGGTTGGAAACCCGAAGGGCTGCCCCTACCAACGCAATTCGGCGACCCGGCAGTTCAGGTTTTGATCAATAACCGGCCGGCCCCGATTGTTGAAGCATCTCCGTCACGGATTACCGCGCAGGTACCGCTAGAAACACCGAATGGCTTGGTCACCTTGGTCGTGCGTCGCGGCGACCAATCATCACGACCGGTGCGCCTGCAAGTACAAAACCTGGCCCCCGCAATTCGATCAGGCAACGCAAGTGGTTTCGGACCAGCGGCCAACACTGGCAGCGACGGCATCATGCGCATGCGCGCCAGCTCACTGGGCCCATCAGACCCGCGTGTTCCAACCGGTGAAGTAGCGACCGGCACAGCTACCCCGCGAGCAGCGATCAGTGTCTTTGTCGGTGGCATACAGGCAGAAGTGACGGCGAGTTATTCCACCACAAACCCGGGCGAATTTGTTCTTGACGTAAAGACCCCGGCTGGAGCAAAGCATGGAGATGCGGTGCTGTTGATCGCCAACAATGCCGAGGCAAATCTATTGACGATGGATCGAGGCCAGCGAGAATCTGAAGTCACTTTTATTCCCTTGCCCGCCGGGAGCGCTGACTTGAGAAATCTGCGATCGAGCGACGTCAACGGTCTCTTTCTCCATGCCAACGCGGTGCGCGGAACCGACACCTGCTACCCGAGCTACCGGATCGACATTCGCAAGAAGGAATTCCTAAAGGTAGATGGCTGTTTGACGACGGCTCAGGCACAGGCAATCACTCCATTCATCGACGGCGTGGGTTCTGCCAATTTTGCGGCATTTGAAGGCCCGTTCAAGGGCACCGCACAACCGGGCCAACCCGCTACCGTCAGCGACAAAGTGATAATCTTTCGTCCTGAATCAGACAATGCAATTTTGGCAACACTGCCTGAGGCGGCAGCCAATATCAATGGAGTTGCCGGAGGTGATTTCGTCGCGGTTGTGCAAGGAACAGCTGGGGCACCCGGCAAGATCTACCGGATAGATTCTAAGACCGGAGAAGTGGAAGAACAAGCAGCCGCCGGAGGCGTGCCCGGTGCAGGGGTCAATCTTCAGGGGCTCCTTCAACGCTTTCAAAACATTGACCTGGGAGATGGCATCAACAAGCTCCTGAGCGGTGTGGCCCAGTTGAATAACCAGTTTGTGATCACCGTGGGCGACAACATCGAGAATCCAACCAAAGCCAAAGTCGCGGTGCTCTCAACGCAAGGCGATATCGTTAGCCAGCGGGAACTGCCTGCAGGCTGGCTCCCAATCGTCGCACCGGCACCACAACAGCAGCCCGGTGCGCCAGGCGGTCCAGGCGGCCCAGGCGGGCTTCCCGGCTTCGCTGCACTGCGGACACCCACCCCTTTCTACATGGATGCGCAAACCAGGAATTACTACGTGGCCGTCCGCAATGCGGAAGGCAATCACGGATTTGCCTACTTCCCGCCAGAAGGCCCCTCGCAGAGCATTCCTCTTCCCGAAAGCTGGTTTTTCGCCGGTTGCGTCCCAAACATCCCGGTCTTTAATCTCGAACTCTCACGCGGTATCGCGCTGCTTGGTGCACGAGCTGAGGATCGTGCATTCAAGAACCCTTGCACCGCAGATGGCTTCATGCTCTTCGATCTGACGGCCAGGCGCTTTCAGGCCGTGGGCTTGCCAGGCTCCGGCAGGTTCAACGCATCGGGTGGGGCTGATGAAATCAACGACTTCCTGATTGGATCTAACGTCGACCCGGCTAACCGCAACACCTCGGATACCTTTTATGCCCTTGACGGCGTCAACGCAACGGTTTTCCGCTTCGACCTGCCGCAGGGAGTGAGCAACTTCTCAGGCGGTGCGCGAGTGCCCGCGCTCAACCTGATCGTGGCGCAGGCAAACAATCGCATCAATGGCGATGCCGGCCTGATTCTCTTCGACCTTGAGCGAACTGAGTCCCGCCTGCTCCCAACCCCGGAAGGCTTCGCTGCCGTAAATTTCCTTGGCGTGCTGCCGTCAATTCGACGTGTCGTCGCCAGAGGCACACGTACAGCAAATGCCGGTACACAGATCCTGGTCTACAACCTTGAAAACGGCGACCTTGAGGTCATCCCCAACCCGGAAGGAATCGCCTGGATCGGTTCGCCGATCGTACAGCAGCAGCCAGGGCAACCTGCGGTGAATCTGCCTGTCCGGCTGAACGGCAAATCCAATAGCGTCGAAGCGATTGTCTTTGGCGAAGATCGAAGACAGAAGGGTGTGGTTGTGATTCGCGTTAACTAATGCGCGTGATGCTCAAGCGCTGACGTATGGCCCGAAGCGTGCCGTCACGCGATCGGATTCATCGGCATTGGTAGTAATCAAAATCTCGTAGCTGGCTCCACCTGGTGCGACACGAATCACGACGTGGCCGAGGCTCGATTTGAGCTGATTCAACCGCTTGATAGCAATCTTGGCTTCTGCTTTCATCGCCGTTGAGAAGATGTCTCTTGGCCCCTGGTAAAGCTCCTGGCTGAGCATATTGTGCAAGGCAGGCATTGTGGGGTGTGCCGAATCCCAGGCATGAATGATGAAGGCACGCGGCCGTAAAGCACGCACCACATCCTGCCCAGTGGAATCGATATAACCGTGGTGGCTGGCAAGTGCGACATCTACTCGCCCAACCACTTTCGCTGCCGCCGTTTCGATGTTGCGCCAGAGTGGGGTGCCATAAGCGCTGCCATCGCAGAGATCTCCGCCGTGGAAGTAATCGAATGCACCGTAACGGATTCTAATGCCGCCAGAGCACATGTTCTCGGATGGATAGTCGCTTGGCTTCAGTGTCTTGAGATCCGGGAATGTAGCCTTGAATTCCTCGCCCTTGCCTGTCCAAAGCTGGCCGTTGGCGACAACATTTCTAACCTCATATTTTTCGATCCTGGACTTGGGGCCGAGTTGACTCGCGGAGCCAGGGCGAAAGGCTTCGATAATCGTATTGCGCTTTGAAACACTCTCGATGAAGCTTCGGTAGTTGCGTGTTCCAGGATCGTTCACCGGCGCGGGGTAGTCGTAGTTTGGGTATCCTCGATCGACGATTTTGCCAATCCGGATCGATTCAGCAATGTCGGTGATTCCGGTAAGTTTGTAGTCGCCGAGCTTGGATTGCGGAAGGTCAGCCTTGTACTCGCCCATATGGTCGCTATGGAAGTGCGTGAGGAAGAGCTGGTCGATCTCTTTGCGGCCTGCTCGGGCCAGATGGCGTTGCGTGTAGCGGGCCATCCACTCACCCGGCCTGCGGCTGGTGTCTGGATATGCCGGCACAAAGTATGGAAGCTGCTCGGCGGTGGGCATCTGCGCCCCGGCGTCAATCATGAGCGTGCTGCCGTCCGGAGCAATCGTAAAGGTACAGTTG
>CAZZGS010000131.1:3440-9395 GCA_964653845.1 uncultured Bryobacter sp. | reverse complement strand
ACCCGCAGGTTTGGCCGCGATGCGCAGACTGCGCGTTTGGTGCTGAACTCGACCGTCCACTTCTCACGACCCGTGGCCGCCTGCAGCGCGTAGAATTTGCCGTTCTTGCCGAGAATATAGGCCGTCCCCTCGCTGGCTAAAACCCCCGCACCACCGGCGGGATCTGGACCGCGCCACACTTCTTTTCCTGTCGCAAGCGACACACCCATCACAGCGCCAGGATGAGCTTCCGCATACGGCATAATGACGATGTCGCCGGAAACTGCGGGGGGAGTCGAGACACTCGCAGTCCCAGTGCTGAATGTAGGCCGATGCGACCACTTCACCTTTCCGCTGAGCATGTCAATGGCAAATAGACCGCCGACGTTGGTCTGGTTGCCGGACAGGATTGTCGTGCCCGCGACCGTCACCGGGCCCCAATCGCGGAAGCCGGGATTTACCTTGAGCTTTTCGACGGGCATTGTTCGCAGCGGTTGGATCGGCGGCGAATTCGGCTGCGCGAAGACCAGCACCGTGCAGAGCGTGACCTTTATCACTAACCGTCCTCCGCACCATCGTTGATTCAATAACCTCATTGGCCCCCCTTGTTTATCCAATCAATATCGCACGGCGCCAATCTGCCATTGTCGCGATCGAGTAGGAAGAACGTCCACGGTAGTGCCTGACGCTGGTACCGCCGGGCCGCTCCTAAAGGCGGCAGGCAAATTCCGTCGGCTTGTGGAGACGATGCAAAAAACAACCAACTTCACTTTGGCATGGGCGGAGCAGATCAGTCTTCCACTGCATCGTAAGGTTGGGCGTGGGAATTGCTAAATACTCAGGACGGGACAGGGGGATTCGCGGATGATGTCATAGAGGTCTGACCAGAGGCGCGAGACGGCTCCCTGGGAGTGACCGCGACCAACAATTACGAGGTCGGCATTGAGTTCTTTGGCCTGGTGCTCGATCGCCATGACGGCGCTGCCTTCGACCATCACGACCGAGGCTTCAATCTGGTTGTCCCAGCGGAGGGCCTGGAGTCTTTGCGTGGCATCGTCGAGGATTTGCTTGCGGTAGTGGTCGTAGTCGACGTCGATGGCAGGGTGTGGGTAGCCTGCGGCGTGGAAGAGAGTGAGGCGTGCGCCGAAAGATTTGGCAATGGCGGCGGCGGCCTTGGCGACGGGGACGGATTCTTCATCGAGACTGACGGCGCAAAGGATGTTGCGGATAGGCCAGTGGAGGGCGTTGCCGGCGTGCGCGGCGGTCCAGACCGGGCATGAGACGTCGTGGAGGACTTTGGCGGTTACTGAGCCGAGGAGGAGACGGCGGATGGGGCCGCGACCGCTGGTGGGCATGACCAAAAGATCTGTTCCATTGTGTTTGACGAAGTTGTGGATGACATCGGCCGGGGTACCCTGGCGAACGATTTGCTGGTGGGCTTCGCAAAAGAGATGATCGACAGCGAAGTCGCGGAGTTTGGCCTCGTGGGCACTCTGAATGTCCCCAGGGACTACCATGTCGAGGGGCCCCAAGTCTCCATAGAATGCTACCGGCAGCTCGTAGGCGTGGAGGAGCGTGATGGGGCAATTGTAGAAATGGGCTAGTTCAATCACCGAAGGCGCGATGTCGCGGCAGGGTTGCGAGAAGTCTACGGGGAAGAGGATCTGGCGGACTGGTAACATATCGGTTTCCTGGAAAGAAGGAATGCACTTTGCGGGCCATCCATCTGGCCCTTGAGGTGCAGGTGGAGAAATATGAAGAGCATTCAAAAGATCCTGTTTCCAGTTGATTTTTCGGAGCATTGCGCGCAGGTTGCGATCGAAGTGTTTGGTATGGCGCGGAGGCTGGGTGCCGAGGTGCTGGTGCTGCATGCGCTGGAACAATCGCGGTGGGCTGGTAAAGGGTGGAACGCGGCCATTCCGGCGGGGGTGGACCAAGAGGCGGAACGGGAGTTGGAGCAGTTTCTGGCTGGATTCTGCGAGGGGGTTGTGTGTGAAAAACGCGTGAGGAGCGGCCATGCGGCAACCGAGATCCTTAAGGCAGTAGAGGAAGAATCAATTGACTTTGTGGCGATGCCTTCGCGGGGTCGGAGCCCGTTTGAGTCGTTTCTGTTTGGGTCAATCACAGAGAGGGTTTTACACAAGGCGAACTGCCCGGTGTGGACGGAGAATCAGAGGGGAAGTGCTACGGAACAGGTGAGTGAGATTTTGTGTTGTGTGGATTTGTCGCCTGCATCTGAGGGTGTTTTGGATTGGGCTGAGAGGCTGGCCGCGGGGTTTGAGGCAGAGCTTGTGGTGGCGCATGTGGGACATGGAGATGGGGCACTGGTGGAGTTGCGGCGGTTTGTTCGAGATCGTGGGCAGTGTGAGGTAGTGGGTGGGGAGGTGGAGGAGGCGATTTTGCGTTATGCGGTTGAGGTTGGGGCTGATTTGTTGGTAATCGGACGGGGCGAGGAGAGGAGTGCGATGGGGAGGTTTCGGAGCCATGCGCAGACGCTGATCCAGAAGGCACCTTGTGCGGTGTTTAGCGTTTAGGGTGGGTGATTTGACGCGAGGTGGGGGAAGTGGCGCACCCAGGTTTTGTTGAACAGCACGGCTGCGGATTCAGAAATAGGTTCAAATGGAGGGATGCGTATGATAGTGGCGATGCTCGCCCTTACCCTTTCTTCTCTGACCGCTGGAGAGTTGCTGGTTTCTCCGGCTGAATTGCAGGCAGAACTTAAGAATCCGCGGTTGGTGATTTTACATGTTGGTGCTGCTGCGGACTATGCGGCGGGGCATGTGGCTGGGGCACAATTCGTGACGCTGGCCGATCTGTCTGTCGCCGGGGAGAATAACTTGCGGTTGCAGTTGCCTCCGGTTGAGGTGTTGCGTGAGAAATTGATGAAGATGGGTGTTAGCAATGATTCGCGGGTGGTGATTTATACGGGGAATGCTTCGATGCAATCGGCTACGCGGATTTGGTTTACATTTGACTATCTTTCGCTAAAGGCTTCGATCTTGAATGGTGGGTTGGCGGGTTGGAAGGCGGCCGGGTTTGAAATAACGCAGGATGTGCCGCAGGTGGTGGCTTCTGCGGATTTGAAGGTGAAGGCGCGGCTGGAGCTGGTGGTGGATGCGGCGTGGTTGAGTGGGCATTTGAAGGATGCTTCGATGGCTTTGATCGATGCGCGGCTGGATGAGTTTTATACGGGGAAGAATGCCGGGAACATGCCTCGGGCGGGGCATATTCCGGGAGCTCGGAATGTTCCCTTCCCTACTCTGATGACTCCGGGTCTTGAGTTTTTGCCGGTTGGAGAGTTGGCGGCCAAGTTGGGGGATAAGCCGATTGTGACTTACTGCCATATCGGGATGCAGGCAACGGTGGTTTACTTTAGTGCGCGGTTGGCTGGTAAGGATGTGAGGCTTTATGACGGGTCTTATGAGGATTGGTCGAGACGGACGGAATTGCCTGTGGAGGTGCAGTAATGAACGTCGCTTTGGTGACAGGTGCAGGGTCTGGGATTGGCCGGGCTGTTGCGAAAGCTTTGGATGGAGCTGGATATCAGGTGGTGTTGGCGGGCAGGCGGGCATCGGCTTTAGATGAGACGGCTGAGGGGACCGGGATGCTCGCTGTGCCTACTGATGTGACGCAGCCGGAGGAAGTTAAGGCGTTGTTTGAGCGGATTGAGGATCGGTTTGGCCGGCTGGATGTTCTGTTTAACAATGCGGGTATGGGAGCGCCAGGGATCCCGATGGATGAGCTGACGTTTGAGCAGTGGATGGCTGTTGTGAATGTGAATCTGACTGGTGCGTTTTTGTGCGCGCAGGCGGCGATGGGTTTGATGAAACGGCAGAAGCCGATGGGTGGCAGGATCATCAATAACGGGTCGATTTCGGCGCAGACGCCTCGGGTGAACTCGGCACCTTATACGGCTACCAAGCATGCGATTACCGGGCTTACCAAGTCGATTGCGCTTGATGGGCGGGCTTTTGATATTGCTTGCGGGCAGATTGATATCGGGAATGCGGCTAGTGAGATGACTGCCCGCATGACCGAGGGCGTGCCGCAGGCGCATGGCGGGGTGGCTGCGGAGCCACGGTTGGATTTAGCTCATGTGTCGAACGCGGTTTTGTACATGGCCGGGTTGCCTTTGGAGGCCAATGTGTTGACGATGACGGTGATGGCGACCAAGATGCCGCTGGTGGGGCGCGGCTAGCGGAGGTCTTTGTCGTCGTAGCGGCTGGTGTCGAAATTTGCGGGCAGGACGCCTAGCGTTACTACAGTGAAGGTGAAGACTTTGGTGCGGGGCTCGAGGTGGCCTCCAAAAGCTTTCTTGTCGTCGGCGAAGGTGACGTGGGCGTGGACGCGGCCGTTAAAGACGGCTCCGTTGATGTTTACGATGTCAACACTGTCTTTTTCGTTTTCGAGGAAGTAGTTGCTGGGCGGGAAGGTGCGGTTGGCAACGACGTGGTAGTGGGTTGAAATTGCTGAGCCGAAACCGGAGAGAATGATGGCGTTGGAAATCTTCTGGTCTTTGACTTGTTGTTCGATGGCGGTGAGGATGTCGGTTTGGTGCTTCAAGCGAATTACTACGATGCGCTCGAATTGTGTGGAGATGGCGGAGCTTTGAGGGATTTTGGGGTCGAGGGGTTTGTTGTCGCCTTTGGTAGCTGGGGCGAGGATGGGGCCGGTTTGTTTGATCTGGGCGCTGAGGGAGAGGGCGAGGATGAGCATGAGTCGGAACATGTCGCTTATTCTATTCGTGTTTTGAGAGCAGGTGTTCGTAGCCGGCGAGGATGAAGTCGGCGAAGTTTTGACCGAGATAGGGTTGAGGGTCGAGGTTGAGGGTTTGGAGCATGGCGCGGAAGCCGCCGAAATTCCAGCTCATACGACCGTAGGGGGCGTCGCTGGCGCAGAAGAGGCGGCGGCTGGCTTCGCCTTGGTAGGCACGGATATTGGATTCGATGTGGGTGTCTCGGAGTGCGCTGAGGGCGTAGTGGATGTTGGGTAGCTCAAGGCCCAGTTCTCGTGACTGCTGGTATTGGTCTTCGGCTTCGAGGTAGCTGGCACCGCCTCCGCCCATGTGGACGGCGAGGATTGGGTGGTTGGGATGACGGCGGGCGATTGTGGCGAGGCCTGAGGCGGGGGTGAAGGGGGAATCTGCGCCGTAGTGGAAGGCGGGGATGGCACCGAGTTCGACGATGCAGTCGAGAACTTCGAGGACGGCTGGGGAGTCGATTGGGTATTTGTTTTGAGCGGGGTTCATCTTGACGATGAGGAAGCCGAACTCGGTGACGCATTGCTCAGCGATGCGGCAGGCGTTGGGGATGCCGCAGGCTTTGGGATCGGTCCAGCCGGAGGGGATGAAGCGAGTGGGGTGAGTGAGGGCGGATTGGTGGATGTAGCGGTTGGCTTCGAGCAGGTTCGAGTAGTTTTCTTCGGGGTCTACGGTGTAGAGAGTGGCGGCGGGGTTTTGCCAGATGTTGGCCATCGAGACCTGAGCTTGATTCATTTCTTCGATCAGTTCTTCAGATGAGAGGGGACGGCCATGATAGTAGTGGGGCGTGTTGGGGCGGGGGTATTTTTTGATGTCGGTGGCGTGGGCGTCGGCATCGATCGTGAGGTGGTTGTGATTGGCGCGCAGATAGGCGCAGCGTTGCTCGATTTGGAGTTTGGCTTGGTGGTTCATGGGTGGTGTTGGTTTGGTCTGTGGTGGCGCATGAAGATGCTCATCGGTGGGCGGCTGCCAGCATTTAATGTCTGTGTCGCTTTGGCCAGGCGACCGCGAGGCGAGCATGATGAAGGAATGGCCTTGCCCTCACTTATCGAGACTACAGCTTCTCCTCTTTGGCGGCTTGGCCGCGAAGCAGAAATGTCTTTGCTAACGGGCCGCTGCCGCAAATCTTGAACGATCCGAAATCCTTGTAGCAGTCGTCTAAGGGGACTTCCGGACCTGTGTCGATCCAAAGCCGAAGTTGCTTCCGACCCCCGATG
>CAZZGS010000131.1:0-3430 GCA_964653845.1 uncultured Bryobacter sp. | reverse complement strand
CCCGATGCTAATGGCGCGGTCGCGCATTCGATCCACCAGATGCTGTCTGACACGTTAGGGACAATTCTCCCAACGAGCGATCTTAGGCATCAACCGCCAAAAACCATTTGCCCCAACTGATCGCCTAAACGCTTCGCAGTCTCCGGGTCGGTTGCACTGCGAAAACGCTCGGCGAGATCGAAGAATTCCTTCTGCTTTCGCTGGTCGGCTTCAATCCCGCTCTCGATCAGCTCAAGCAGCATGCGGGCCGCGCTTAGGTGCCTGGATTTTGCCATTGTACGTACCTGCGAAGCTACCATGGCAGGCAGGCTTACGCTCTGTCTCACTGTTTTTGCCACGGCTCTTATTACACCAGTATGCACCACTGTGACACGGCGAGGTTCGGGCCGCGAAGAGACAGGGCGAACACCCGATAATCGGCGCCGCGTTTAGCGATCCACTTGGCGGCATAGCCGGAATCTCGGACATTTTGGTTTGGCCGTGCTGCCTAGATTGCAACCGGAAAGTGGGCAGAATCGATATCGGGGCTGTGGCCGGAAGCGTTCGTCAGTTGGCTGTTAATGAAATGCCCACACTAAGCCAGAGGAAAATAAAGTTTCCAGAATCAACCAACAACTCGAAGCAAGGGGCCGACGGCGAGATCCTCATCTATCAAAGGCCAGTGTATGCCGTAGCCGGAAGGAGAAAGCAACGCGTGGTTCCGCTCTGCTTGGGATGCGCGGGCAAGGCGTTCGGAACATTTTTCCCATGGAATCGACACGGAACCGGTTTCCGTAACTACGATAAGTTGTTCGAGTGTAGGCTTGACCGCCGTTGCCAGAATTGGTTTTGTCTTAGTTTGCACGATCTCCTCCAAAATGCTCGCGCCATGCAGCCACTATTTGATCGAAGTGCTCAAAGATAACCTGGCGCACTTCGCGCCGCAACCTCGGCGTGCAATTGAATTCAAACTCTTCTGCTATATCGAAATCGTCGGGCAGCAGCCAATACTTGCATTCGGCATCTCCCTTGATCGCATGAACATGCATCGGTTCATTCCCCTCGTTGGAGTAGAAGTGGAACCGCCATCCACGAACATAGAGAATAGTGGGCATTGGACGCTTCTTATGCCAAGACTAAGTATAGAGACTCCTGGAAGGTGTCGGCGGGAACATTGTCTGGCCGGGAAGCCGTTATAGCTAAACTTTTCTTGCGGGGCGAAGCGGAAGCTGGCGATGCCGAAGGCGTTGGGGATACCGTAGCCTTCAATCGGAGGGGATGAAGCGGCAGGGTTTTGCCAGATATTGGCCATCGAGACGAGGCTGCGGTCCATTTCTCGATTAGGACAGGACGATCGTGATAGCAGTGGGGGGGCGGCGAGGGTATTTGTTGATTTCGGTGGCGTCGGCGTCGATCGTGAGTTGGTTGGGATTGGCCTGGATGTATTGGCAGAGCTGCTCGATCTGTTGTCGCATATTCGTCTCTTGCTGTTAGAATCGCAAACAAATGAAGACGATTGCCCTTATTTTGTTTGCGGTTCTTGGCGCCTCTGGTAACGACTTTGAGGTTAAGTGGCGTGAGTTGAATGAGTCGGCCAAGGGAGCAGTGGGGGAGAAGCTGAAGGCGGCGCTTGAGTCTATGAATGAGCTGGTGCCGGGGAATGAACGGATTCTTCGGGCTTTGGGAAGATTGCCTAAAGAAGATTGGACTCGGGTGACGCGGGCTAAGCTGCTTGCTGAAATCGAAGGTGAAGACTGGATTGCCGAGGACTTGGTTTTTGTTGGAAAAGAATGGTTTGTGAGCAGCGTGCGACGGGGCATGATTCTCGAGAACGACGGGCGGGCTTTTGCTCATGCCGGGATGGGTGTTTTTGCATTGGAGGTGGACCGGAAGCGGGGATTGCTTTGGGCCAGTGTGGCTTGGGTGCCGCAATGCGAGGTTTGTCGAATCGAGGATAAGGGCAAGTCTGCTCTGGTGGCTTATGACTTGAAGACCGGGGATGAGAAGCATCGGGTGGAGTCACCGATTGGTGGAGTGTTGGGGGACATGTTGGTGGCACCCGGTGGGGATGTGTACGTGACCAATAATTCTGGCGGGGCGGTTTACAGGATGATGGCGGGGACACTTCAGCTCGAGCGTCTGGATGAGGTGGGTGAGTTCCCTTCTCCGCAGACGCCGGCTCTATCTTCTGACGGGAAGACGCTCTATGTTGCGGATTACCGGCGCGGGATTGCTTCTATTGATTTGAGGACCAAAACAGTGAAGTGGTTGAAGCCGGGGCCGGGCGTGATAGTGAATGGGATTGATGGCTTGTATGTGTGGGGGAATTCGTTTGTGGCTGTGCAGAATGGGGTGACGCCAGTGAGGATTGTACGGTTCTCGCTAAATCTCAAGAAACAGGAAGTGTTGGAGACAAAATGGGAGGGGTTCGGGGAACCGACTCATGGGGCGATCGTTGGGAATGAGTTTTGCTTTATCGCCAATGCAGGTTGGGATGCTTTTGAAGAAGACGGCCACAAAAAGAGTGGCCGGGGTGAGGTGAAATCGGCTCTCTTCTGCCGGCCTTTGCCATAGAATTGTGAGTTACGACTCGTCGCGAATTGATGGCTTTGGCTGGCAGTGCTCCTGCCTTTTTACGTTCTGGACTGGCGGCTCCGAATGCTGGTGTGTGGATTGTGTGAGTTTCGCTTCTGGCCTTTTGAATCACGGGCACATGAAATTGGCGGTCGCTGTCTGCTTGTCGCTCTTGAGTCCGGCTGGCAATGAGTTTGAGCTTAATTGACAGAGTTTGAGTGCGCAAGCAAGGGAGGCAAAAGGGGAAATTGCCGACTAGCGGCATGCTCAGTAGGAGAGACTGGCAACCTATTCAAGGCCCTTCCCTCGTGGTGCGTCTCGACTGTTCGGGTTGCCGTTTCTTTGCCGCGAGTCGATAAGCTTAGAAGATGCTAGCCCGGCAGATGACGGCAATTATCGAACGCGAAGACGACGGGTTCGTCGCTTTGTGTCCAGAACTCGACATCGCGAGCCAAGGTGATTCGATTGAGGACGCTCGGGCCAACCTGATCGAAGCGCTCACGCTATTCTTCGAGACAGCTTCCCCTTCCGAAGTTTCGCGTCGGTTCCGTAATGAAGTGTTCGTGACGCAGGTTGAGGTTCTGGTTGGGTAGGCTTCGAGTCCTTTCAGGCTCAGAGATTTGTCAAATTCTCGAAGAGCGTGGATTCGTTGCCGTTCGACAACGTCGCAGTCACCGGATCATGCAAAAGCGGGCGGAGGGCACGACGGTGACAGTCCCTGTCCCACTGCACGATCCGGTGCGTCGAGGTACGCTACTCAGCATCATTCGCCAATCGGAAGTGCCCAAGGCCCTGTTCGAAACTGCTTGAATCGGAATAGCTTCCGATCAACGGGATGGGGTTAAGCTATCCACCTTGACGTTTGGTCGGCGTCTTG
>CAZZGS010000130.1:0-9481 GCA_964653845.1 uncultured Bryobacter sp. | reverse complement strand
CGATGAGCGAGAGCGAGGCCACCGAGGGTACCGGCTCGCGGGCCTGTAAGAGATGGCTCGATGCGGAGCTTGTCGACAGGAAACATGCGCACGCGGCGCGAAACTTCGTCGCGGACTGGATCAAAGAGCGGTGCTCCCATTTGCGCAAGGCCGCCGCCCAAGACAATCAAGTCCGGGTGAAATGCAGTGACGACATTGGCAATGCCAATGCCGAGGTAACGAGCGGCGCGGTCCATTGCTGCCGCAATTGCGGGGTCGCTGCACTGCGCCATTAGATGGGGGGTAACACGATTCAAATCCCCTTCTACGCGCTGTGCCAGATCTGGAGCCTGGCCCATCTTGATCAATCGGACTGCTTCTGCGGTGAGGGCTGAGGCGCTAGCCAGCAATTCAAGACAGCCTCGCGAACCACCACCGCAGAGTGGCCCATCGGGCAGGATCGTTTGATGTCCAAGTTCACCACCCGCAATTCTCAGATGACCATCGAGGACAAGGGCACCGCCGATTCCTGTACCCAGAGTGAAGAAGGCAAAGTCAGGGGTCTGTTTGCCGTGCCCGTAATCGAGTTCACCCAAGGCAGCCATTCTTGCATCGTTGAGCAGAAAGACAGGGCAGTTGAGTCGTTGCCTCAGATGCGCCGCGGCAGGGACGCCACGCCATTGTGTGGGCATATTTGGCAGGAAAAGAGTTTGGCCGCTCGACAGTTCGCATAAACCTGGAACGCCGAGGCCCAAGGCTTCAACACCTTCCGGAGCGATAGATTCGACAAGAGCCGCGATGCGATTGAGGACGGCTTCCGGCCCGAGATGACTCTCGGTTGAGATCTGATCTTCGCGCAAAATGCTACCGTCTGCCAGACCAACTGCGGCGGCAATGTTGGTTCCCCCAAGGTCGACACTGGCTAACGCCATGGCTTGTCCTCCGTGAACATTTCGGGGCAACTGATGGCATAGCCATTCTGGCGTCGAAAGGGATTACGCTGGTCTTTCTTCAGGCGGAACTCGTCGCCCAGGCTGTATGGATCGGCGAGGTATTTTTCTCGGGCACGTTCTTCAGCCTGGAGGGCTTGCTCTATGGCGTCGGGGTCGTTCGCGCCAATGTAGCGGAACTGCTCGCAAGGCCAGCCCATGGCTTCGCGGTGCAGGACGGCGAAGCGTTCGCGTTTGAATTCCCAACTTACGGTGGTCACCATCTTTGGCATTGCGCCTGTGACTTCTTTGAAGCGGCAGATGCCGAAGAGCAGGTTCTCGAAGCTGTCTCTGGCGAAGTCTTCAAGATACGAACGCCGCTTCACTTCTGGATGGCCGAACCAGTTGAAGTGTTCAGCTACCAGCCAATAGCTGAGTGACTCTGTTCTTGGGCCCGCTTCGATTCTCGTAGGCCCACCCGAGAAGACGAGCAGCGCATCGGGGTCATCGGCTGCTTCTTGAACAGCCCGCTCGATATGACCGATGTATTTCTTTGGCTCACCTCGCTGGAAGTCGAGCAAGAACCAACCAGCATCTTCTTCGACCAAGCTGAGGTCACGAACAATTGCGTGACCAGCCACCACAATCAGGTTTTTCACGGGCGATTAGAATGCTTTAGCGACGCGGAATGCGTAAGGATCGGCGCCTGCTTCAATCGTGCCGTCTGGCAAGATTCGAATCATCGTCGGTGCAGCACCAGAGGAGAATCGCGAGCGGAACTCGACGCGGTGGCCGCGGTTCTTGAGGCCCAGAGCGACAGGCCTGCCGAAGCGTTCATCGACCAGAAGACTGCCTGGATTCATTGCGTGATTGTCGAAGCTCGAGACCAGATGGCGCGACTGGAAGCGTGGCGCGGCCACTGCCTGCTGGGCGTCCATGCCGAACTCAGCCACGTTGAGAAAGATCTGCACCAGGCTTTGATCCTGGTTGTCACCGCCGGGCGTCGACATCACCATCGAGGGCTTGCCATCCTTGACGATCAGCGAAGGTGTAAGAGTAACGCGAGGACGCTTGCCAGGGGCAACATCGTTGGGGTGGCCGCCGATCAGGTAGAAGCTCTGTGCGCGCTGTGTGAGAGGGATGCCGGTGTCGCCGACGATGACGCTGGGCAGGGCTGCGCCACTGGGGGTTGCGCTAAAGAGGATGCCGTCTTTATCGATCGCGTTCACCGAAGTGGTGTCGCCATACATGAGCGCGTCGTCGATCTGGCGACGAACGAGTTCTTCTTGCGAAGGATGTGTACCGTTGGCGTTCTTCACTTTGCCCGGGCGGAAATCGAGGCTCGCCATCTCGCCGATTTGCTTGAAGCGGTCTTTCGCGTACTCCTTCGAGAGCAATTCCTCAGCTGGAACCTTGGTGAAGTTTGGATCGCCGTAGTAGGCGTCGCGATCGGCGTAAGCAAGCTTCATCGCCTCGGTGAGGTTGTGAATGTAGTCTTCCGAGCCAAAGCCCATCTTGGCGACGTCCATGTTCTCGATCAGGTTGAGGAGTTCGATCGATGCGGGGCCCTGCGTGTAGAAACCGGGCTTGTAGATGGTGTAGTTTTTGTAGGTTCCACCGAGGGATGGCTCGGGCTTGAGGCGAAACGTAGAGAGATCCTCGTAGCGGATTAGGCCGCCATTGTCGCGCGAGAAGGCATCAATCTTGCGGGCAACTTCGCCGCGGTAGAAGTAATCGCGCACAGCGTCAATACCGGCAGCGCGTGGCTTCTTAAGCGCGGCAGCGCGTTGTTCTGCGGCTACCATGGCGCGCAATGTCCTGGCGAGAGCGGGCTGCCTGAAGGTTTCACCTGGGCGCGGGAGACGGCCATCGGGCATGAAGTAGGCCTTCGAGGTGGGCCAGCGGTCGAAGAAGGGGCGAGAGTAACGAACGACTGCCGCACGCATGTCGTCGACGACTTGTTCGTCGGCCAGATCGACGGCCGGGGCGATTACCTGTTCAAAGCTGAGGGTGCCGAATTCGCGCAAGGCCACAAGCCCCGCTTCCACCATTCCAGGAACGATTGCGGGCAGCAGACCAGTGACGGGCAAGTAGCGCGGCAAGCCATTTGGTTCGTTCGAATCGACTTCAAGAGGCTCCATCTGGTGCTTCTTGAAAAACTCGGGCGTGCCGAGCTTGGGCATAGGGCCAACGCCGCTGATCGTGAAGACCTTGCCCTCTTTGGTGCGGATCAGGATTGGGGCTTCGCCACCAAAGCCGAAATGAGAATACTCGGCAACGGCCGCAGCGAACATCGTCGCTACCCCTGCGTCAACAGCATTACCGCCCATCTTGAAGATGCGCATCCCTGCATCGACTGAGGCCGCAGTGCCGCCGGCTACCGCTCCGTTCTTGCCCCGGACGGGCTCTCGCGGGATCAGCGGGTCATTCGGAGTCCGCTTGACCGGTGGTTGGGCTTGTCCGCAGGAAAGGAGCAAACCGAAAAGGGTAAGGATTGCAATTGGCCGCCGCATGGCTGTGATTGTAGCGCCGTTCATATAATAGTGGAGTTATGGATCAGGACGTGACACCGAAAGAAACGTTTCCCGAAAACGTGGAACCACTCTCAGAAGACCAGCCCATGCTGTACTGCCCCGTGTGCAGTTTGCGCCTCGAACAGCGCAAATGCAAACTCTTCTGCACCCAGTGCGGTTACTACATGTCCTGCTCAGACTACTATTGAGGATTTTCTTTTCATGATCAGATTTGCTGAATTATTGGGTCGCTTCTCGCGTTGCAGCACGGGCATCGTCGTGGTTGCGGCAGCACTGGGTGCTGCTGAAATCAACTTGACGGAAGAAGGCCGCCGCTGGTGGGCTCACGTCGAGATGATGGCCAAGGACGAATTGAAGGGTCGCGACATAGGCAGCGAAGGCTATGAGATTGCTGCCAAATATGTCGCTTCTGAATTTGAGAAGGTGGGGTTGCGTCCTGGCGGTAATGCGTCGAGCTATATGCAGAAGGTGCGCTTTCTCTCGCGGCGGATTGATGAATCAAAGTCGAACCTGACGCTGGTTCGCGATGGCAAAGAAGAGAAGTTGACCCTGGGTGAGCATGCCAACATCGGAATCCGCAACGCGCCGGCACCGAAGGTAGAAGCGGAGATGGTCTTCGTTGGTTATGGCACAAAGATTCCTGAACACAACTACGACGATCTGAAGGGTGTCGATCTGAAGGGCAAGATTGCAGTGTTCATCACTGGGCAACCAGCGGGAATCCCTGGAACGTTGGTGAGCCATTATCAGAGCGCTGGCGAACGCGGCAAGGCGCTGATCGAAGCAGGCGCTATCGGGACGGCGACGATCGGAAATCCAAGGACGAGCGACATTCCATGGTCGCGCTCGACGCTAGCGCGGTTGATGCCAAGCATGTCGATTGATGAAAAGTCACCGGCAAAAGATAGCCTGAAGTTGACTCTGACGATTAACGCGGCGCATGCTGCAAAGTTTTTCGCAGGTAGTGGCCACACGATTGAGGAGATCTTTCAGCTTGCCAACGAGCGCAAACCTCTGCCGAGTTTCCCGCTTACGGGCAAGTTGATAGCGCGGGCTGCCTACGTTCAGTCAAAGGTGGGTAGTGAGAATGTGATCGGCATTCGCGAAGGTAGCGACCCGGCGCTCAAGAATGAATTCATCGTCGTGACTGCGCATCTGGATCATCTTGGTGTGAATGACAAATTGACTGGCGACAAGATCTATAACGGGGCAATGGATAACGCGAGCGGCGTGGCAAGTCTGATTGAAGCGGCTCGACACTTGAAAGAAGGCAATATCGACCTGAAGCGGAGTGTTGCCTTTATCGCGCTTACCGGTGAGGAGAAGGGATTGCTTGGCTCCACCTGGTATGCCCGGCATCCCGTGTTTGGCAAAGAGAAGAAGGCAAAGGTGGTGGGCAATCTGAACATGGATATGTATCTGCCGCTCTTTCCGCTGAAGGCACTGGTGATTCTTGGTGTCGATGAATCGACGCTCGGAGACCTGGCGCGCAAAGGCGCAGAAGAAGCCGGCATTGAAGTTTGGGCAGACCCGGCACCCGAGCGCAACAGTTTTGTACGCAGCGACCAATACAGCTTTATCCGCAACGGCACGCCTGCCCTGGCCTTCAAGTTCGGATACAAGAAGGGCACGCCTGAAGAGAAGATGATCCAGACCTGGCTGCGCGAGCGCTATCATGCACCTGGCGATGACCTGGAGCAGCCGCTCGACAAGAATGCCGCAGCCAGGTACAACCGTGTGCTGGCTTCGATGATCCGATCGGCGGCAAATTCAAACGAAGTTCCGAAATGGAAGGATGCGAGCTTTTTCAAACGCTTCGCGAAAAACTAGTTGGCCAATTACGTAGTTGTACTCAGCGCGAATGAGGATGAAAAAGACATCCTCATCGCGAACCTTTTCGAAGCCGGAACCACCGGAATTTCGGAAACGGAAGAACCCGATGGGCAGTGGATTCTACGCGCCAGCTTCGACTCTAAAGAAGCCGCCAGTGGCTTTGGCGTTGAGGTTGAAGTGGATGACACGGACTGGATCACGATCAGCCATCTGGTCTGGAAAAGCCGTTTGGTAGGAGAGCGCTTCTTCTTCACTCCATCATGGAGTGAGGAACCAACTCCGCCCGGACGTTGGCGTATTCATTATCAGGATGGCGCGGCATGCGGCAGTGGCGAGCACCCCTCGACGCGGCAGTGTCTGGTGGCAATCGAAGAATATCTGACACCCGGCATGCGTGTGCTCGATCTCGGCTGTGGTGCCGGACTCTTGTCTCTTGGGGCAAAAATGTTGGGTGCTGGCTTCATCGTTGGTGTGGACTTTGAGACTGACAGTTGCCATCTGACGCGTGAATTGAGCGGCGTGCCAGTGGTGCAAGGGATGCCGGATTGCCTGGCGGGCGAGCGGTTTGATCTTGTCGCGGCCAATATCAGCCCAACTGTGCTGGTGAATTTCGCCGACGAAATCATTCGCGCAGCCAAGCCAGGCGGGCGTGTTGTACTGGCTGGATTTGGCGTTGAAGAAGCAAATCTGGTGAAGCAGGTATTCGGACTTGGCACCCTAAGCGAGCGCACCGAAGGCGAATGGAGTTGTGTCGTACTCGACCTGCCCTTAAACTAGTAAAGGTACGTGCACCCGTAGCTCAGGTGGATAGAGCATTTGCCTTCTAAGCAAAGGGTCACAGGTTCGAGTCCTGTCGGGTGCACCATAATAGTTCTCATGTTCCTTCCACTCCTACTACTCCTCTCCGCATCGAACCTCTTTGACGGCAAAACCCTGAAGGGTTGGGTCAACGTGGGTGGCGCGAATTTCCGCGTCGAGAACGGTGCCATCACAGTCGACAAAGGCCCGGCAGGTTGGCTCCGTACAGATACCACCTACAAGGACTACGATCTGAAGCTGGAATACAAGACGGCGGCTGATGGCAATAGTGGCATCTTCCTCCGCAGCGATGCCACGGGCAAGCCTCACGAAACCGGCTATGAGTTGCAAATCTTCGACGACCGTAAGGACTTCAAAACCGGCTCGATCGTTGGCATTGCCGAGGCTACGGAAACAAAGATAAAGCCCAATGAGTGGAACACGTTTGAGGTGATACACTTTGGGCCGAAAATCACCGTCAAACACAACGGCAAAAAAGTACTGGAAACTTCGGACAAGCGCAGCCTCAGCGGATTTATCGGCTTGCAGTTTAATCCCGGCAAGCCGATATCCTTCCGCAAGATCAGCCTCAAAGAACTGGTGCCCTAGGGTAAATATTTTTTCAGGTCTGGACTGACCAGCGCCTGAATCTCAGGCTGATCCACATTGCTTGCCATCACAAGCTTGGGCTCGAGGTTGTTGATCTTCGTGACTGGCTTGCCACCAAGGTGCGCGACGGCTGCCATCACGCTCTCGTAACCCATCTTGAAGGGCTGCTGCACGACGAGTGAATCGATCACGCCCTTGCGTAAGTCCTCAATCAGCGGCGCAGAAGAATCGAAGCCCACCATTTTGAGCTTCGAATTCGTGCGGCCCCGCAGAGCCTGTGCAGCACCGGCAGCGCTGGATTCATTGGAAGCAAAGAGACCAGTCGCGTTTGGATGTGCCGTGAGCATGTTCTCGGTCACCGAAAGGCTCTTGGCGTAATCGGCCATCCCAAAGCGCTTGTCGGCAATCTTGATTCCGGGAAATTTCTTCGCGATCGTTTCTTCGAAGCCACTCTCGCGGGCCATCGTAGATGCTGCACCAGGCTGCACGGCAACAATGACGACTTCGCCCTTTCCGCCAAGAATTTCGCCCATGCGTTCGGCTGCCATCGCTCCCGCCGCATAATTATCGGTGGCAATCTGGCTGATGAACTTGTCTGTGTCGACCGCAGAATCAAAGATCACGACCGGGATCTTCTGGGCAGCGGCACGCTCCACCACGCTCACCATTGCCTTTTTGTCGATCGGCGCGAGACAAATCGCATCGACGCGCCGGTTGATCATTGAATCGACAATCTGCAACTGGCCGTTGAAGTCTGTTTCACTCGCCGGGCCATTCCAGGAGATCTCAACACCGGTTTCGCGCGAAGCGAGAATCGCACCGGCCTGCACGCTCTGCCAGAAGAGGTGGGCACGCCCCTTAGGCACGACGCCAATAATTCGCTTCTTCTCGCCGCCACACCCGGCTTCAAAAAAAAGGGTGGCGGCCCCAATTCCGAGGCCGCCCAAAACTGTCCGTCTTGATTTCATTCCAATTCCTTACTTGGGAAAAACTGTTGGCGCGACAAGCTTTGCCTGCCAGCCCTCGCCATTGAGCGCCTTCATAAACTCCACAAGATCCTTCTTGTCCTGCGCACTCAGCTTCAGAGGCTTCATACGCTCATCAAGGTTCTTATTGGGGTTGCCGCCTTTGTCGTAATACTCAACCACATCTTCGAGGGTAGCCAGGCTGCCATCGTGCATGTAGGGCGCAGTACGAGCGATCTCGCGCAGCGTGGGCGTCTTGAAGGCACCCCAATCCGCTGCACTCTTCGTGACTGCCATGCGGCCTTCGTCCGGCTTCGGCTTGTCGGTGCCGACTCCGAGGTTGTGATAGGAGTTGGCAGTGAGGTTCACGCCCTCGTGGCACTGGTCGCACTTGGCCTTGTTGAAGTAGACATCAAAGCCGCGGATCTGGCCAGCCGTCAATGCCTTCTTATTACCGGCCTTGTAGCGGTCGTAAGGCGAATTACCGCTCAGCACTGTGCGTTCATAGGTTGCGATGGCCTTGGTCACTTCATCAATGCCAATGTTCTCGGTTCCGAAGACCTGTTTGAAAAGCGCCACGTAGCCTGGAATCCCATTCAGGGTCTTGGTCACCACTTCGTGAGTATTGCCCATCTCGATCGAATTCTGCATCGGGCCGCCGGCCTGCTCTTCGAGCGTCTTCGCCCGGCCATCCCAGAACTGGGCAAGTGAATATGCGCGATTAAATACGGTTGGCGCGCTGCGGCCACCAATCTGCCCCTTGATGCCGCTGCTCAACGGCTTGTTGTCGGTGAAGGCATTTTCAGGAGCATGGCACGTGGCGCAAGCCACGGTGCCGTCTGCGCTAAGGCGCTTATCGTAGTAAAGCAATCGACCGAGCTCGCGCTTCTCAGCCGAGTACGGGTTGTCTTTCGGAAATTGAATGGGCAGCAGACCAAGCGGTATTTCAAGTGCAGGGTCTGCTGCCAAGATGGCAAAGGCTGGCGCAAGAAGCGCCAGCCGGGACAAGTATGAAAACTTCATGCCTAATCTACTTTTTGATGAAGCCGTGAACGTAGATGGCCTTGACACCGTTGTGTGACCAAAGCGTACCGTTCACTTCGACAATGTGGGCTACGTGTTCGATGGCGGCAGTGCGGAAATCCGTCTGGCCGTCGCGGCGAGGGTCATGCTCTTCCTCCATCAGCATGTAGAGCGATCCATCCTTGGCCAGGAGACCAATCGGCTGACCGGCCTTGAAGCACTTTTGAGCACAAGCGCGATGCTTGTCGCCACGCTTGCCAATCTGCATGTAGCAGGAGAAGTCCAGAACTTCACCCGTGATCGTGATCGGCTTGGCACCGGGATTCGGCTTACCATCAACGGAAGCGCCGAGAGTAGTTGCAGACCACTCTTCGCCAGCCTTGACAGCTTCACCCAAAGTGGTATGTGGCTTCTCGTGAGTGCCACCGTCGGCGGCGACGGTCATCTGCGGCTGCAGAATGGCTGAGCCACCCTTCTTCGGGGTCTGTGCCACAAGCATCGTTCCTAGCAGGCAAACACCAAGTCCTGCGATTGCGCCCATCCAATTTTTCTTCATATTCATTTCTCCTATAGTTCGAAATCTTAGCCGCGTGTGGATGCGGCTGGAATCTTGTTCAACAGATCTTCCATTTCGGCGCGGCTTTCGCTGCCGATCGTGAAGCAATCTGTCAGTCCCTGAGCTAAATGCCATTGAATGGCTTCGTCGGCTTTGGTGCAAAGCTTGCCGGCACCGAGAACCTTCATGCCAATGATGCCTTTGCCAGAAGCCTTCATTTCTTTCAAAACTGCGGTAACTACTTCCGGCTTGTCG